>JAQGNC010000536.1 GCA_028292065.1 Betaproteobacteria bacterium | reverse complement strand
CTTGCGGCCGGCCCTGCCCGCCGCGCGGCGCATAGCGTCGAGGACGCTGCGCCTCACGCGGCGGACGCGCACGCTCTTCGGCGGCGCGTTCCGCGGCGGGACGTGCAACGTAACCTTCAAGCGGTGCGCGCGGGATCGAGCGCTTCAGCAGCTTTTCGATGTCGCGCAGGAACGGGATTTCTTCCGGGTCGACGAGTGAGATTGCAGCGCCTTCGACGCCGGCGCGGCCGGTGCGGCCGATGCGGTGAACGTAGTCTTCGGCGACGTTCGGCAGCTCGAAGTTGACCACGTGCGGCAGCTCTTCGATGTCGAGGCCGCGCGCGGCGATGTCGGTCGCAACGAGCACCGGCACTTCACCGGCTTTGAACTGTGCCAGCGCGCGGGTGCGTGCGGCCTGGCTCTTGTTGCCGTGGATCGCCGCGGCGGCGATGCCGTCTTTTTCGAGCTTCTCGGCGAGGCGGTTCGCGCCGTGCTTGGTGCGCGTGAACACGAGCACCTGCGTCCACGACTTCGAGCGGATGAGGTGGCTCAGCACGTCGCGCTTCTCGTCTTTGGCGACGAGGTGCACGGTCTGCTGCACGAGCTCGGAAGCGGTGTTGCGCGGCGCGACTTCGACGCTGCTCGGCTTGTTCAGGAGCGAGCTCGCGAGCGCGCGCACGTCGTCGGAGAAGGTGGCCGAGAAGAGCAGGGTCTGGCGCTGCTTGGGCATATAGGCCAGCACGCGCTTGATGTCGCGGATGAAACCCATGTCGAGCATGCGGTCGGCTTCGTCGAGCACGAGGATCTCGACGCCCGAGAGATCGACCGTCTTCTGGCCGCAATGATCGAGCAGGCGTCCGGGCGTGGCGACGAGGATGTCGACGCGCTTCTTGAGGTGCGTCACCTGCGGCTGCATGCCGACGCCGCCGAACATCATCATCGATTTGAGCGCCACGTGCTTGCCGTAGATGCGAACCGATTCTTCGACCTGCGCGGCGAGCTCGCGCGTGGGGGTGAGGATCAGGCAGCGCGGGCGGCCGGGCTTGGTGCCGCCGGCGGCTTCCGGCGCGGTTTCATACAGGCGGTGCAGGATCGGCAGGACGAAACCGGCGGTCTTGCCGGTTCCGGTCTGCGCAGCGGCGAGCAGGTCGCCGCCGGCGAGCACGAGGGGAATCGCTTTGATCTGGATCGGGGTGGGGATGGTATAGCCTGCGTCGACGATAGCGCGCAGCAGGGGTTGCGCCAGCCCGAGGCTGTCGAATTGTGTTTCGGTGTTCATTAGAGCTCCAGCGACGGCCTGTCGCTCGAGCTGAGAGACACCAATCAAGGCAGACGGATTAGGGATGAATCAAGGAGTGTTACGGCCGGTACGCTGATTGGAGGGCGTACGGAAGCCGCGGAGTATACGCGAACCTGTAGAAAAAGCCAGTATTCAGGCTACGCCCGGTTAAAATGACCGGATGCTCGACCTAGATCCCATATTTGCAGAAGACGGAACGCTGTCGCGCGTCGTCCCCGGTTTTCGCCCGCGGCCTTTCCAGCTCGACATGGCGCGCGCCGTGGCCTCGGCCATACACGACCACAGCGTGCTCGTCGCCGAAGCGGGGACCGGCACCGGCAAGACGTTCGCGTATCTCGTGCCGGCGCTGCGCTCGGGCGGCAAAGTGATCATCTCGACCGGCACCAAGACGCTCCAGGACCAGCTTTTCGATCGCGACATCCCGACGGTGCGCAGCGCGCTGAAGCTCCCGGTGAGCGTGGCGCTGCTCAAGGGCCGCTCGAACTACGTCTGCCATCACCACCTGCAGCGTGCGGTCGCCGACGGGCGCTTCGCGAGTCGCGATGACGTGCGCGATATCGGGCTGATCGAGCGCTTCGCGCTCTCCACGACCACCGGCGACCGCGCCGACTGCATCGACGTCTCCGAAACCGCGCCGATCTGGTCGCAGGCGACTTCGACCCGCGAGAACTGCCTCGGCTCCGACTGCCATCACTTCGACAAGTGCTTCGTCATGCAGGCGCGCAAGGCTGCGCTCGAAGCCGACGTCGTCGTGGTCAATCACCATCTCTTCTTTTCCGACCTCGTGCTGCGCGACGAAGGCGTCGGCGAGCTGCTTCCGGCGTTCAACACCGTCATCTTCGACGAAGCGCACCAGATCCCGGAGACCGCGACGCTCTTCTTCGGCGAAAGCACGTCGACCGCGCAGATCGTGACGCTCGCCAAGGATACCGTCATCGAAGCCGCGTCAGGCGCGCGCGACAGCCGGACCCTGCCCGCGGCCGCGAACGCGCTGGAGAAAGCCGCGCGCGACCTGCGTCTGGTCTTTCGCGAAGAGAGCGGCCGCATGCCGCTGCGCATGATCGGGCGCAACCGCGATTTCGCGGATGCGCTCGACACGGTGATGCAGCGGCTCGACGCGCTGTGCAGCGAGCTCGAGGAGCACGGCGCACGCAGCGAAGGGCTCGAGCGCAGCCGCGAGCGCGCGCTCGAAGTCGCCGAGCGTCTCGAGCGCTGGAGGAGCGGCGTCGAAGGCGAGCGGGTCAAGTGGGCCGAGCTTTTCACGCACTCGCTGCACCTGAATTCGACCCCGCTGTCGGTGGCCGAGGTTTTCGCCAAACAGGTGCACGGGCAGCCGCGCGCGTGGATCTTTACCTCGGCGACGCTGTCGGTCGCGCAGGATTTTCAGCACTACTGCAACGCGCTCGGGTTGAGCGATGCGCAAACCAGATGCTGGGACAGCCCGTTCCTGTACGACCTGCAGGCGCTGCTCTACGTGCCGGGGAAAATGCCCGAGCCGAATACGCCCGAGTACACGCGCGCGGTCATCAACGCCGCGGTGCCGGTCATCGAAGCGAGCGGCGGCCGGGCATTCCTGCTGTTCACCAGCCTGCGCGCGATGCGCGAAGCTCGAGAGTTGCTGACCGAAGCCATGCAGCGCCGGATGCTGCCGTTTCCGATCCTCATGCAGGGCGACAGCCCGCGCACCGAGCTCCTCGAGCGCTTCCGCAAGCTCGGCAACGCGGTGCTGATCGGCAGCCAGTCGTTCTGGGAAGGCGTCGACGTGAAAGGCGAAGCGTTGTCGCTGGTCGTCATCGACAAGCTGCCGTTCTCCGCGCCTGACGATCCGGTGCTCGCCGCGCGTATCGACAAGCTCAACCAGGAAGGACGCAACGCCTTCATGGAGCACCAGTTGCCGCAGGCGGTCATCACGCTGAAGCAGGGCGCCGGTCGCCTCATCCGCGACGAGAACGACCGCGGGGTGCTGATGATCTGCGACCCCCGGCTCTACAGCAAGAGCTACGGCCGGCGCATCCTGCAAAGCCTGCCGCCGATGCGGCGGACACGGTTCGAAGCCGAGGCGGTGCAGTTCTTCAGCGCTGAGCTGGTGTAGACGGCGGCTCTGGAACGCGGCGCACCTCTCCCCGTGTCATTGCGAGGAACGGCGTGACGAAGCCTGTCCTGAGCTTGTCGAAGGGCAATCTCGTTGCGAACGAAAAGCGCGTGCGCCACGCGATCGCCGCGTCGCGTTGCTCCTCGCGATGACAGACCGCGGCACGCCGCGACTGCAGCGCTACTGAGCTACACCGGCCTTGCGTAGAGGTCGTATTCGTCCGCGTCCTCGACGACGACTTTCGCGAATTCCCCGGCTTTCAACTTGCGCGAGCGCGGCATGTGAACCACGCCGTCGATCTCCGGCGCATCGGCGGCCGAGCGGCCGACCGCGCCGCCCTCGTCGACTTCGTCGACGAGCACCGTCACCGTCCGCCCGATCTTGAGCTTCAGGCGATCGGCGCTGATCCGCGCCTGCACCGTCATGAAGCGCTCGCGGCGCGCTTCCTTCACTTCCTCGGGGACCGGATCGGCCAGCGCGTTGGCGGTCGCGCCTTCGACGGGGGAATACGCGAAGCAGCCGACGCGGTCGAGCTGCGCTTCTTCGAGGAAACCGAGCAGCTCTTCGAACTCGGCTTCGGTCTCGCCCGGAAACCCGACGATGAACGTGCTGCGTATCGTGAGGTCGGGACAGATCTCGCGCCAGCGCTTCACGCGCACCAGATTGTTCTCGGAGTTGGCGGGGCGCTTCATCGCTTTGAGGATGCGCGGGCTCGCGTGCTGGAACGGCACGTCGAGGTAAGGGAGGATCTTGCCGTCCGCCATCAGCGGAATGACTTCGTCGACGTGCCGGTAGGGATAGACGTAGTGCAGGCGCACCCACGCGCCGAGCTCGCCGAGTGCTGCCGCGAGCTCGGTCATGCGCGTGCGGATCGGACGGCCTCCCCAGAAGCCGGTGCGGTACTTGATGTCGACGCCGTAAGCGCTCGTGTCCTGCGACACGACGAGCAGCTCTTTCACGCCGGCTTTGACGAGCGCTTCGGCTTCTTTCATCACGTCGCCGATGGGCCGGCTCACCAGGTCGCCGCGCATCGACGGGATGATGCAGAAGGTGCAGCGGTGATTGCAGCCTTCGGAAATCTTCAGATACGCGTAATGCTTCGGCGTGAGCTTGATGCCTTGCGGCGGCACGAGGTCGACGAAAGGATCGTGCGGCTGGGGCAGGTGGCCGTGAACCGCGCGCATCACTTCGTCGGTCGCGTGCGGGCCGGTGACCGCGAGCACTTTCGGATGCGCCTGGCGGACGACGTCGCCTTTGGCGCCGAGACAGCCGGTCACGATGACCTTGCCGTTCTCGCGCAGCGCTTCGCCGATCGCGTCGAGCGACTCCTCGACTGCCGAATCGATGAAGCCGCAGGTGTTGACGACGACGAGATCGGCGCCTTCATACGAAGGCGCGATGAGGTACCCCTCGGCGCGCAGCTGGGTGAGGATGCGCTCCGAATCGACCAGCGCCTTGGGGCAGCCGAGCGAGACGAAACCCACTTTAGGGGGCGGTCGTTGATTCACTATGGAAGGGGGAAACGGACAGGAGAACGAAGGAAGGATCAGACCGGCCGGTGCACGTCGCGTTCGCGCGGCGACGAACGCGTTTCATTCCGCGTCCATCATCGGCTCTCGCTCAGCCCTTGTCCCCGCCGCCGCCTTTGTCGGGCTCGCCCGCGGGCTTGGCGCCCGGCGCGCCGGGAAAGCCGGGGAACTGGAAACCACCGAACATGTTGCGCGTCTGGCTCTGCAGCTGCTGCTGCATTTCCATGAACGCGTTCGCGCTCTGCTCCAGATACCGGCTCATGAAGCCTTGCAGCGCGGGTCCCTGCATCTTCACGAACTCGCCCCACGCGTCCGAGTTGATCATCGGGTTCTGCCCGTAGATCTGGCGCGACTGGTCCTGGAGGCGCTTCTGCATGTCGACGAAGGTGTGGATGTTCTTTTCGAGGTAAGTCCCCATCATCCCCTGCATCGCATTGCCGTAGAAACGGATGATCTGCGAGAGCATGTCGCTCGAGAACATCGGCGAACCGGCGGTCTCTTCCTCGAGGATGATCTGGAGCAGGATGCTGCGGGTGAGGTCGTCTTTCGATTTCGCGTCTTCGACGCGGAAATCGACCTGGCCGAGAACGAGCTTCTTCACGTCCTGAAGGGTGATGTAGCTGCTCGTTTCGGTGTCGTACAGCCGGCGATTGGGATATTTCTTGATGATTCTCGTCGGCTGCGACATGGGGCAAAACCTCGGGCGTGGGGGAGCGGCGATTATTCCACAATCCGCGCCGGCGTGGCAATTAAGAGACTGAATTACTTAACAAAATGGGAGCGGAGGCGCCTCGGCCGGAGGCATCGCGGCGCGCTACCTGTCACTGCATGTGCTGGCCGCCGTTGATCGCGATGTTCGCGCCGGTCACGAACGCGGCCTCTTCCGAGCACAGGTAGGCGACGAGCCCCGCGACTTCCTCGGGTTTGCCGAGCCGGCCGACCGGGATCTGCGGCACGATCTTCGAATCGAGGATGTCCTTCGGGATCGCGAGCACCATCTTGGTCCCGATATAGCCGGGCGAGATCGTGTTCACCGTCACCCCTTTGCGCGCGTATTCGAGCGCGAGCGCCTTGGTGAAGCCGTGCATGCCCGCTTTCGCAGCGGAGTAGTTGGTCTGGCCGAAGGCGCCTTTCTGGCCGTTGACCGACGAGACGTTGATGATGCGGCCCCAGCCGCGCTCGGCCATGCCGTCGATCACCGGTTTGGTCATGTTGAAAACGCTGTCGAGATTGGTCTTCATGACCGCGTCCCAGTTGGGCTTGTCCATTTTGCGGAAGGTCATGTCGCGCGTGATGCCGGCATTGTTGACGAGCACGTCGACCGGACCGAACTCCGCGGCGACGTCTTTGAGCGCGCGCTCGCACGACGTGTGCTCAGCGACGTCGACTTCGGTCGCGAAGAACTCGTGCCCCTGCGATTTCATCTCGGCGAGCCACTGCGCCGACTTCGTATTGCCGGGCGAATACGTCGTCACGACCTTGTAACCCATGCCCGAGAGCTTCATGCAGATCGCTTCGCCCAGGCCTCCCATACCGCCGGTAACCACCGCCACTCGCTGTACCATGATGTGCTCCTCCGAAATAAACCTGCGCCGAGCCGGCCGACCCGCTAAGCGGCTTTTTCCTTCACGTAGCGCCCCGGCGCGGGCTCGATCTCACGATATCGGTCGTTTCCGAGCGCCTGATGGGCCGGCACGCGCTCACCGGCATGTTTGGCCAGCCACGCGCTCCAGTGCGTCCACCAGCTGCCGGGCGCCGAGCGCGCTCCGGTCAGCCATCGCTCGGGGTCTTTGGTCAGTTTACCGCCGAGCCAGTAATTGCGCCGGTTGCGCGCCGCCGGGTTGATGACACCGGCGATGTGCCCGCTCGCCGCCAGCACGAAGCTTACTTTCCCGCGCAGGTGGCGCGCGCTCGCGTACGCGGTTTGCCACGGCACGATGTGATCCTCGCGCGTCGCGAGGACATACGCGGGCATGTCGATCTTGCGCAGATCCACCGGCACGTCGCACATGCGCAGCTTCCCCGGCCGGGCGAGATTGTTTTCGAGATACATGTTGCGGATGTAATAGGCGTACATCGCGCCGGGAAGGTTGGTGCTGTCGCTGTTCCAGTAGAGCAGGTCGAAAGGGTCGGGTGTCTTGCCCTTGAGATAGTTGTTGACCACGTACTGCCAGATGAGGTCGTTGGCGCGCAGGCTGGCGAAGGTCAGCGCGAGCTCGCGCCCGGGGAGCACCCCGCCGTCGGCAAAATCGCGCTCGCGCTTCTCCACATAAGGCTGGTCGACGAACACCGAGAGCTCGCCGGTATCGCGGAAGTCGAGCATCGTCGCGAGCAGGGTGAGGCTCGCGACGTGCTCGTCGCCGTGCGCCCTGCGCACCGCAAGCGCGCTGCCCAGCAGCGTGCCGCCCACGCAGAAGCCGAGCGCATTGACCTTGTCCGCGCCGCTGATTTCGTGCGCGACGTCGAGCGCAGGCATCACCCCTTGCGTCAGATAGTCTTCCCACGTCGCCTTGCCCATGCTCTCAGGCATGTTGCGCCACGAGACGACGAAGACCGTGTGGCCTTCGCCGACGCAATAGCGCACGAACGAGTTGTCGGGCTGCAGATCGAGGATGTAATACTTGTTGATGCTCGGCGGCACGATGACCAGAGGTCGCTCGTAGACCGAGTCGGTGCTCGGCCGATACTGGATGAGCTGCATGAACTCGTTTTCGTACACCACCGCCCCGGGCGTGACCGCGAGATTGCCGCCGACTTCGAACGCCGTTTCGTCGGTCATCGACACCAGCCCGCGGTCGATATCGAGCGCGAGATTGCGCAGCCCGCGCGTGAGGCTTTCTCCTTTGGTCTCGGCGGCGAGCTTCAGCGCTTCAGGGTTGCTCCACGCAAAATTTGCCGGCGACAGCGCATCGATGTACTGGCGCGCGTAAAACGAGAGTTTCTTCTTCGCCGGCGGGTCGAGCTCGGCCGCGTCGACCAGCTCGCCGAGCCAGCGCGAAGCGAGGAGATACTGCTGCGCGAGCAGGTTGAAATACGGCTGCTGCCACTCGGCGCCGCGAAAACGGCGATCGCCGGGCTCGGCTTCCACCATCTTCGGCGGGGGTGCTTCCGGGGACTGCGTGGTGGCCGCCGACCACAGCTCGAGCTGCTTCTGGTAATAGCGGTTCTGGATTTCGAGCCAGCGCGGCGAGTCGTTCGCGAAAGCGGCGGTGAGCGACTGCATCATCTCCGGTGCGCCCGGCACGACGCCGTCGCGGGAGATGGGCTTCATTACGTTTTCGAGGAGCTGCCGGTTGAACTCGGCGAGCGCCTGCATCGGTGTATGGCCTGAGTCTTCCATGAATGGCGCGATTCCTGGCTCGATTCTAACCGGCGAAACGCGGCGCGCGGGAGCTGCGCACGCGAGTGGGGACCTGCTTTACCAGCACGCACTGTGCCGGTGCTTGACGCGGCCGCGCGTCGATCAGGCGTGGGCGTGCACGACCTGGCCCACGAGCCAGATGGTCGCGATGCCCAGGCCGATGAGGAACACTTGCTGGGCGGTCGCCGCGAGCTCCGGGCGGCGGTGCAGGCCCGGGATCAGGTCGGCGACGGCGACGTACAACATGCTCGCGGCTGCGAGCCCGAGGAGCGGCGGTATCCACTGCTCGACCGTCTGCAGCGTGAAGTACGCAAGCACGCCGCCCACGACCATCGCGACGCTCGAGAGCATGTTGAGCAGCAGCGCCATGCGCTTCGTGTAGCCCGAATGCAGCAGGATCAGGAAGTCGCCGACTTCCTGCGGGATCTCGTGGGCGATGATCGCGAGCGCGGTGACCACCCCGAGCTCGGTGTTCGCGAGGAACGCTGCGGCGACCAGGATGCCGTCGACGAAATTATGGAACGTGTCGCCGATGAGGATCATGAGGCCGCTGCGGCCGTGATCGTGACCGTGATCGGGCGTCGCGGGTGCATGCGGATCGTGCGCTTCGCATTCCTCGACGTGGCAGTGCCGCCACAGCACGAGCTTTTCGAGCACGAAGAAAAGCAGGATGCCCGCGAGGATCATCGCCGCCATCGATTGCGCGCTGCTCGCGATCTCGAAAGCGTGGGGCAGCACTTCGATGAACACCGCGCCGAGCAACGCGCCGACCGCGTAGCTGATCAGCATCGGTATCTGCGCGGGCTTCGCGTACGCCGCGAAGACCGACGCGGCGAGCACGGAGAGCACGCCGCCGAGCAGGGTGGCGGCGATGATCCAGGAGAGGGTTGTCATGAAACGGTCTTCGGGACGCTGCGCGGCTTAAGGTGCCGCGCGCGAAAACGGCGGATTATACGCCGACGGTCACTCAGGGCTTGTGCGAGAGAGTGTGCCGGCACAGTTCGATGGCCTCGGGGCTGTGTCTGCGGTTTGCGAGCGCCTCGCGATTGCTTCGTCGCGCCGCTCCTCGCAATGACA
>JAQGNC010000527.1 GCA_028292065.1 Betaproteobacteria bacterium | reverse complement strand
TGATGTCGGTCGCGGGCGCCGAGATCGCGTTCTCGCCCGGGTTCCGCTGGGGAACGAGCATCCTGCCGGGCGCGCCGATCACGTTCGAAGACGTCATGAACGCAACCGCGATCACCTACCCGTACGTCACCGTCACCGAGATGACCGGAGCGGCGATCAAGTCGGTGCTCGAGGACGTCTGCGACAACCTCTTCAACCCGGACCCTTACTACCAGCAGGGCGGGGACATGGTGCGCATCGGCGGGATGCAGTACGCCTGCGAGCCGGGACAACCGATCGGCCGCCGCATCGGCGGCATGACGCTCGAGGGCAAGCCGATCGACGCGCAGCGGCGTTACAAGGTGGCGAGCTGGGCGCCGGTCGCAGAAGGCGCGAGCGGCCAGCCGGTGTGGGATCTCGTTGCGTCCTACCTCAGAGAGAAGAAGGTCGTCGGTCCCTCTCCCCTGAACCGGCCGCGCCTCATCGGCGTCGGCGACGACGCGGGCGTGTCGAAAGACGCGTCCTAGCGCAGCCGACGCCGGCCCGCAGCGACTCGCAGCGGCGCTCAAAAAGAAAACCCCTCTTCCGAGGGGTTTTCGGTCGATACGAAAAACCCGCGATGCTTACTTGCGGCACTCCGCAGGAACGTACTTCCACTGATTGCTGTTGGGTGAGGTGCAGGCCCACAGGACCTGGCCGCCTTGGGCAAGATTCATGGACGGGGTGAGCGTGATCGTCACGGCTGTGCCGACGCTGTTGGTGGCATTGCTCCCGGTTATCACGATGACACCCCCCGGGCTGACGCTGCCGGCGGTGATTTTACCGGCGGCGCTCACGGTCAGGCCGGCGCCGGCGCTGGCGAGTGTCGCGTCCGTCATCGCCTTTTCGGCCACACTGGTCTTGTATCCGCTCGCGGCAAGCACGAGCTCCGAGACTTTCGCGCGAATCGTGTAGTCCTGGTACGCCGGCAGCGCGACTGCCGCCAGAATACCGATGATCGCAACCACGATCATCAGCTCGATCAGGGTGAAACCCCGCTGAATACGCTTCATGAAATGTTCTCCTGTAGGCACGGACACGAATCGTGTCGTGGAGCCCCTTTGAGCAAGTTGTATACCAGTGCGCGTTTCGTGGTCCCGCCCACTGAAGCTGGGGCGTGAGCCGGCTGCTGCGGCTCTGCTGCTGCGCTTCTGCGTCACAAAGTGACGCATTTCGTCACTGCGCCGCGCGTTGTCGTCTAGGACGTGCGCCGGCACTCGGGCGGCACGTATTTGTGCTGAGTCGGGTCGGACGTGCAGCTCCACGTCAACGGTCCCGGCGGTGTAATGGTCGGCGTCAGCACGATCGTCACCGTTGTACCGACCGTGGTGGAGGTTACGGTTATGACGCCGTTATCGGCGATGCTGCCCCCGGTGATCTTCCCCGCGATGGCGATCGTCAATCCTTTGCCTGAGTTCGCCACGGCGGCGTCCGCCTGCGCGCGCTCGGCGACCGAGACCTTATACGCGCCCGCGGCAACCACCAGCTCGGTGACCTTGCTGCGAATCGTGTAGTCCTGGTAGGCGGGCAAAGCGACCGCCGCGAGTATGCCGATGATCGCAACGACGATCATCAGCTCGATCAGGGTAAATCCCTTCTGCACACGCTTCATGGTGCTCCTGTTACGACCGTAAATAACTGTCGCCGGCGCAGCCGCGCCGTCGATGCGGCAGGCCGCAAAGCAACTTGCACGCCATTGTCATGCGCGCCGTACGTCTTCGAGGGTGGCAGCGAGGCGCTCCGTGACCCGCGCGAGCACGCCCGACCAGTCTTCACCGCGCTGCTTTCTGATGACCTTCACCGACGGATACCACGGCATCGCTTCTCCGTGGTCGCCGTAGCGCCACTCGGGCGTCTCCGGAACGAGCGCCCATGTCGCGACACCAAGCGCGCCTGCCAGATGCACGACGGCCGTCTGCACCGAGATAACCACGTCGAGAGCCGACACCAGCGCGGCCGTCTCTTCGTAGTCGTCGAGAGCGTCGGGCCAGTGATGCACGCGCACGTCGGCGGCGCGGGCAACTTCGGCGATCTCGTCGCCGCAGTCGGTGTACTGCAGGCTGACGAAATCGACGCCGTCCAGCCGCAGCACGCCGCGCCACTCGTCGAGCGGAATCGAGCGCAGGCTGCGCCGTGTCGAAGGCGCGCCCCCGCGCCACGAGATGCCGATTTTGCGGCGGCCGGGCAGCGCGGCAAGCCGTTCTTTCCAGTAGGCCGCTCGTGCGGGATCTGCCCGCAGATAGCCGGCATGCGCCGGAAAATCGGCGCGTGCGGTGCGCAGGAAGCGCGGCACGCTGCCGATCATCGCGCGCCAGCGCGGGCGGGGCTCGGGCGAGGCGACGCGCGCCCCCGCGGCGAGCACGGTGGCGCGCGGGAAAGATAGCCGGAAGAGGCCCACGAGCCTGGGATTGCAGTGGATGACGCAGCGGCGCGCGGTTCTCACGATGTCGGGCACGCAAGACGCGAACATGATCTCGTCACCGATGCCTTGTTCGCCGTATAACGCGATCGTGCTGTCGCGCAGATCGGAGCCGTCCCATTCGTCGCCGTCGCCCGCGGTCGGAACCGGCGCCAGCGCTTTGCGTGCTTCGTAGTCCTGCCAGCCCGCGGCGAACTCGCCTCGCGCGAGCCGGATGAGGCCGCGGTTGAGGCGCGCTTCGTCGAAAGCGGGGTCCGCCTCGATCAGGCGGTCATACACCGCGAGCGCTTCTTCGCCGCGGCCGCGCTGCTGCAGCACCATCGCCCAGTTCAGGCGCGTCGCCGGGCGCTCCGGCTCCAGCGACAGCGCCTGCTCGATATGCGCCGCGCCCGCGGCGTAGTCCTCGATCTCCCGGAAGAGCACGTAACCGAGATTGCTGTGCGCTTCGGCGAATCCGGGTTCGAGCGCGACTGCGCGCCTGAACTGCAGAACCGCGGACTCGAAATCGCGCGCTTTGCTGTGGGCTGCGCCGAGCGCGTTGTGCACGCGCGCGCCCGCGCCGCCGAGAGCGAGCGCCTGCTCGAGTGCACTGAGCGCCGCGGTGACGCGCCCCTGCTCGAGCTCGAGCAGGCCCAGGTGAAACGGCGCGAGCCCGCTCTGAGGCGCGTAGTGTGCGGCGAGCGTATAGCTGTCGCGCGCGTCTTCGATCTCGCCGCACTGGTGCAGCACGGTGCCGAGGAGCAGGTGCGCTTGCGCGAGGTCCGGATGCTCGCGCAACACCGCCTCCAGCGAACCGACCGCGTCGTCGACGCGGCCCTCCGCCGCTGCGCGCGCCGGCGCCTCGAGGAGCGCCTCGACGTCGACAGGCGGCGCGGCGACGTGCGGCGTCGGAGGAACGCCGCCGAAGAAGCGCCGCAAGGCCTTCAGCATCGCTTCAGCGTGCGCCGCCCGCGTCGGGCTCGAGCATCCGCCGGCGTTCGTCCCACCACTCGTGCGAATACTCGCAGTT
>JAQGNC010000502.1 GCA_028292065.1 Betaproteobacteria bacterium | reverse complement strand
GGATGTCTCCGTGCCCCGCATCACGCAGCGCGCGACCGGTCGAGCGCTGCAGCCACGCACCGAACAGATTCAGATCGCCCCGGTAGCTGTCGAGGGTGTTGCGTGACAGACCGTCTTCGAGCCACAGGGCGTCGCAGAATTCGTCGAGCTTGGGGTCGTCAACCTGCACTGTGGCCACCGATCATGCCTTGTTCATTATGATTGAATCGCTCATCCTGCTGCCGAGTTTGACATGGCGTCACGTGTTCTGCTGCACTATGGACAAGAGCCGGCGACGATCCGGACGTGCTTGAACGAACAGGGAGGCATGAAGATGCGGGTTCTCGTTCTATGTTGCATGTTGGCTATGCTGTGCGGATGCACTGCCCACTATCAGGTTCAAAATCTCGCAGGCACCGCTGCATCGAATCGTCTCGATAGGCAAAAATCGGTTTATATCACTGTGCCTGAAGATGGCGGGTCCGGTTCAAGGCAATCAGCCGGGTCGGGGCAAGCGGTTGCGCAGGCCGTCGCCAGCGCGTTCTCACGCACGGCAGCGCGTGTGCACGTCGCGGAGCGTGCGACGACAAAGGAACAAGCGGTCGAGGCCGCGAAAAAACTCAATGCCGCCTACGTCGTCTCACCGGTGATCGCTCAATGGGAGCATCGGGCGACCGAGTGGTCAGGCCGTCCCAGCCGCGTAGCGTTGCGGATAAGTATCATCGACGCCGCGACCGGCGCCGAGATCACCTCCAACAGCATCGAAGGCCGCAGCCGAATCGTCTCGCTCACCCCCACCAGCCCGGAGTCATTGCTGAAGGACCCTATCGCCCGGTACGTCGACGGTCTTTACTGACTCGACTGTGCTCCGCATCGAGTTCGCGATCAAACACGCCTGAACGCGAGGCTCACGTTGGTGCCGCCGAAGCCGAGGCTGTTCGACAGGACCGCGTCGATTCGCGCTTCGCGAGTTTCGCGCACGAGCGGCAGGCCTTCGAGCGCCGGCTCGAGCGCTTGCACCGTCGGCGAGCCCGCGACGAAGCCGTCCCTCATCATCAGTGCGCAGTAGATCGCCTCGTGCGCGCCCGCGGCCGCGATGGGGTGTCCGGTGAGCCCTTTGGTCGAAGAGAAAGCCGGAAGCGCGTCGCCGAACACCGCCTGCATCGCTTTGACTTCGGCGGTGTCGCCCTGCGGGGTCGAAGTGGCGTGGGTGTTGATGTAATCGACGCGCTGCCCGAGGCTCTGCACTGCCGCGCGCATCGCATCAGCCGGGCCTTCGACCGTCGGCGCCACCATGTCCGAGCCGTCCGAGCTCGAGCCGTAACCGGTCATTTCGAGGTGCGCTCTAGCGCCTCGCGCCTGTGCGTGCTCGAGCGCTTCCATCACGACGATGCCTGCGCCACCCGCCAGCACGAAACCGTCGCGCGCCGCATCGTACGGCCTCGATGCTGTCAGCGGGTGGTCGTTGTACGCGGTCGACAGCACGCCCATGGCATCGAAGAACATCATGCCTGCCCAGTAGATTTCCTCGCAGCCGCCGGCGATGACGATATCCTGGCGGCCCGCGGCGATCAGATCGAAAGCGCTGCCCATGCAATGCGCCGAGGTCGCGCACGCCGAGCTGATCGAGTACGACGCGCCGCGGATGCCGTAAGCGGTTGAAAGGCACGCCGACGCGCTGCTCGCCATCACTCGCGGCACGAGATACGGCGGCAGCTTGTGCCGGCCTTTCGCGCGCATGGTGTCGACGTTCTCGATGATGTGCTGCGCCGAGCCTATGCCCGAGCCCACGACCAGGCCGACTCGCGGCGACGCCATGTCGACAGGCGCGAGCCGCGCATCGTCGAGCGCGCGGCGCATCGCGCAGTAGGCGTAGAGCGCCGCGTCCCCCATGTAGCGGCGGATCTTGCGGTCGATCGCAGGCTCGTCGGCGATCGACGGCACGCCCGCGACCTGGCTGCGCAACTCGAGCGCCGCGTATTCGTCGATGCGGCGGATGCCGCTGCGACCGTCACGCAGCGCAGCGGCGACCGTGTCGAGCTCGTTACCGATGCACGAGACGAGCCCCATCCCGGTGATGACGACACGCCGGCTCATGCGTGTGCGCGCCGCGGGAGCGGCACGCTCGTCACGTGCGGCTGAGCTTTTCTTTGATCGCCCTGACCAGGTCGCCAACCCACCGGTTGTAGAAAGGGTGAATCGTCCAGCCTTCCGGCGTCTTCGCCGCTTTCATGTCGGCGCTGCCCTGATACACCACGCTGAAGTTGCTCGCGGTATTGCTGACGGTCACGCGCACGATGTGCTTGTTGCGCACGCCGACGGTGGCGAGAAGGTTGCCGTCGCTCGTGGGCTCGACCTGCCACGGGTATTTGCCCTCCGCCTTGTGCTCCTGGATCGCCGCACGGATCGCCTGCCTCACCTGGTCCGCGGTCAGCTGCTTGCTGTCGGGGCGCGACCAGCTCTCGTTCACGTAATCGATCACCGGAACGGGAGTGCGCTGCGCATTCGCGCTCAACGCAACCAGCCCGAGGAAAAACGCGACGAGAACCATCAGCACATTTCTGACTTGCATCGAAACCTCCGTGAGTTGTTATTGAAAGACTGCGGTTTGGTCCAGTTGTCCGCGCCGCTTCAGCCCGGCTGGCGAAAGACCAGCGACGTATTGATGCCGCCGAATGCAAAGTTGTTGCTCATGAAATACTCGCTGCTCATCTGTCGGCCTTCGCCGACGACGTAATCGAGGTCGCCGCAGCGCGGATCGACGTGCGCGAGATTGATCGTCGGCGAAATCCAGCCGATGCGGTTCATCTCTATGCCGAGCCACGCTTCGATGCCTCCGCACGCGCCGAGCGTATGACCGAAATAACTCTTGAGCGCGCTGATCGGTATCGCGCGCCCGAAAACAGCGCGGGTCGCCTGCGTCTCCGCGACGTCGCCGCGATCGGTCGCGGTGCCGTGCGCGTTCACCCAGCCGATCGCCTCCGGCGCGAGCGAAGCATCCTCGAGTGCGAGACGCATCGCGCCGCCCATGGTCTCGGCTTCGGGCTGGGTGATGTGCGCGCCGTCCGAATTGCAGCCGAAACCGACGATCTCCGCGTGTATGCGCGCGCCTCGCGCAAGCGCGTGCTCGCGCTCTTCGAGGATCAGGGTCGCGGCGCCTTCGCCGACCACCAGGCCGTCGCGGTCACGGTCGAAAGGCCGCGGCGTGGTCTCGGGGCTGTCATTCTTCTGGCTCGTCGCGAACAGGGTGTCGAAGACCGCGCCGTGCGTGGGCGAGAGCTCGTCCGAGCCGCCGGCGACCATCACGTCCTGTTTGCCCCAGCGTATCGCCTCGTATCCGAAGCCGATCGCCTGGCTCGCCGACGTGCACGCGCTGCTCGTCGGGATGACGCGTCCTTTCAGCCCGAAATACAACCCGATGTTCACCGCCGCGGTGTGGCTCATCATCTGGATGTAGCTCGTCGAGGTGAGCTCACGCATGCTGCCGGTGGTGAGCAGCGTGCCGAATCCTTTCAGCGGCTCGATGCTTCCCGACGACGAGCCGTACGCGATGCCCGCGCGGCCGCCTTTGAGCTCTGCGTCGTCGAGCAGACCGGCGTGCGCCAATGCCACTTCGCTCGCACGCACCGACATCAGCGCCACGCGGCCCATCGAACGAACGGTCTTGCGCGGGTAGTGGGACGGCGCGATGAAGTGGTCTGCGGGTGCTGCGAGCTTCGATTGCAGCTCGTGCATCCACGCCCACTCGTGCATCGCACGCACCGCGTTGCGGCGCGCGCGCAAAGCGGGCTCGATCGTTTCCCACGCGTCGCCGAGCGCGGTGATTCCCGCCATGCCGGTGACGACGACGCGGCGCATCACGCGATGCCGCCGTTCACGCCGACGACCTGCCGGGTGACGTACGACGCCGCGTCCGATACGAGGAAGGCGACGACCGCCGCGACTTCGTGAGGCTCGCCCACGCGTCCCATCGGCACGAGCTTCAACGCTTCGTCGACCGGCGCGCCCTCGAGCATTTCGGTCGCGACGAGCCCGGGCGCGACGCAGTTCACTGTAATGCGGCGGCTCGCGAGCTCGACCGCGAGCGCCTTGGTCGCGCCGATGACGCCGGCTTTCGCCGCGCTGTAGTTGACCTGTCCGCGGTTGCCGATGACGCCCGAGACCGACGCGAGCGTCACGATGCGTCCGCCGCGGCGCGCGCGGACCATCGGCATCACGAGCGGGTGCACGACGTTGTAGAAACCGTCGAGACTGGTACGCAGCACATCGTCCCAGTCGGCTTCGGACATCGCGGGAAAAGCGTTGTCGCGCGTGATCCCCGCGTTGCACACGATGCCGTAATACGCCCCGTGCGCCTGGACCTGCTGCTCGAGACACGTGCGCGTCGCGGCGCGATCGGTCACGTCGAACGCGAGCACGTCGGCGCTGCCGCCGGCTTCCGCTATCCCGTGCTGGACCGCACGCGCCTCGTCGACGCGGGTCCGGCAATGCACGGTCACTGCATATCCGTCGCGCGCGAGCGCGACCGCGATCGCCCGGCCGATGCCGCGGCTCGAACCGGTCACGAGCACCCGGCGCTGCGTGGAGGACACGGCGTCGCTCACGAGGGATCGAACACCGTCAGTATGGCGTCAGCGATACGCTCGCCGTCGAGCTCGACCCGGCAATCGAACGCCCCGATCCCCGAAGGCTCCTCGTACTGGCGCTCGGCGACGATCTCGAGCGTGCAGCCGACCGGAAAGCCCGGTCGCGCGCTGCGAAAGCGCCGCGTGCCGAGCAGATAACCCTGCACTGGTGGCAGCCCTTGCTCCCGCCTCGCAATGCCGATGCACGCCGCGATGGTCTGCGCCATCGCCTCGAGCGCGATCCACGCCGGCATCCGCTGCGCGTCCACGTACCACGCGCCTGCGCGAACCTCGAGCACGGCGCGCACCCAGCCTTCACCGGACTCGATCACACGGTCGACGAGCAGCATGCCTTCGCGGTGAGGCAGCAGCGTTTCGATCGGCGGGTAATCGAGCCGCTGCATCGCCGCGCTCACGACGCGACTCCGAGGATCACGCTGATGTTGCTTCCGCCGAAAGCGAACGAGTTCGACATGACCCGTTGCAGCGTACGCGCCGGGAGGCGGTCGTCATCACCCGCGAGGCGCAGCGCGGGGAGCGCGGGGTCGCGCTCGAAGTCCCAGCGATGCGGCGGCACGCGCCGCTGCGGATTCCATTGGTCGTTGAGGCTCAGCCAGCAGAACGCGAGCTCCGTGGCAGCCGCCGCGCCGAGTGTGTGCCCGGTGAGCGGCTTGGTGCCGCTGCACGCGACGCCGCCACTGAACACTTCGGCCATCGCGCGGCTTTCCATTTCGTCGTTCTTCGGCGTCGCGGTCGCGTGCAGGTTCACGTAAGCGACCTCGATGGGCGTGGTGTGCGCGTCCGCGAGCGCCTGGCGCATCGCTGCGATCGCGCCGGACGCAGTGGGATCGGGCGCGGAGATATGGTGCGCGTCGCTCGATTCGCCGATGCCCATCAGCGCGATCGCGACGCCTTCGGGAGCGTCGCGCGACACGACGAACAACGCCGCGCCTTCCCCGACGTTGATGCCGCGGCGGTTTCGGCTCATCGGGTTCATCAGCGCGTCGCTCGTCGATTCGAGCGCGGTGAAACCGCCCACGGTCAGCCTGCACAGCGAATCGACCCCGCCGACGATCACCGCGTCGCATAAGCCCGCGGCGAGGAAGTTGCGCGCCGAAGCGAGCGCGCGGCCGCTCGCGGTGCACGCGGTCGATACGGTCAGCGCCGGCCCGTGCAAGCCCAGGTATTCGGCGAGGAAAGGGGCGACGCGCCCGATCTCCTGCTGGCGATAGTGATACCCGTCAGGCCAAGCGCCGTGCGTTGCGCGGTACTCGACCGCTTTCTCCCCTTCCGCGATGCCCGAGGTGCTCGTGCCGAGGATGACACCGATGCGGTCGCGGCCGTAGCGATCGATCGCCGCGTCGACTTCTACGCGGATCTCCTCGAGCGCCGCGAGCAGCAGGCGATGGTTGCGGCTGTCGTCGTGAGCCCACGCTGACGGCACGCGAGGCAGCTCGCTCGCCACCGCGCCGACCCGCGCCGCGCGCTGCGGCAGCCATCCTTCCTCGAGCACGAGGCCCGAAGTGTCGCCCGCGAACAGGCGCGCGGCGACTTCGGCCTTGCCCCGGCCGAGCGCGTTCACGAGCCCGAGCGCAGTGAGATAGCACGCGCTGCCGGTGCGGATGGTTGTTCCCTTCATTCGGGCAAAGTGGTGATGCGCAGCCCGAGCCGCGCACCAACCGATCGCATGTCCACGGTGTCGTACGGGACGCTCGCACCGGCTGTTTTGATGGTCCACAAAATTCTACCGCCCCCTTGCACCTCGCGCGCGTTCGCGCCCGATGTCAGGGTGACGCCGACGCCCAGACCTTCCGCCACTTCGTTCTCGGGCCACAGCGCGAGCTGGATCAATGCGAGCACGAAGCGCGCGTCGAACGCGGGGGGAACCGGCATCGGGCTCGCGGTCTGAACCGATCGGCCGTCGAAGCGCACGGTCAGCAGAGTCTGGCCGAGCGGCGTGAAGGCGGCGAGGCGCATGCTCGTCGCATCGTTCTCGAGCTGAGAGACGAGGCGCTCTTCGCGTCCGTCGGGCGCCTGGATCACGATTTCCTGGACCGCGGTGAACTGCGGTCCCGATGCGGGCGAGCGCAGGGTATAGGTATAGCCCGGCGCGAGATTGACCGTATTGCCGCTCGCGCACCCGGTGAGCACGAGGACGGTGATCGCCGCGAGATGCGCCAGGCGGATCATCGCGTGCGCCCGCCAGCCGACAACACGATCGGCGAGAGCAGTGCCGCGACGCTCACCCCGACCGCGAGGGTCGAGCCGAAAGCCCGCAGCGCCGGCGTGCCGCTCAACGCGAGAAGGCCGAACGACAGCAGGGTCGTCGCGGCGGCGAGGACGACGCCGAGCACCGCGGCGGGAAGGCGCCCGCCGCCTTCTTTCAGGAACACCGAGTAGTCGACGCCGATGCCGAGCACAAGCACCAGCGCGAGCACGTTGAACAGGCTCAGCGCGGCGCCGGCATAAGCGGTCGCGGCGAGCGCGGCGCCGATGCCGAGCAGCGGCGGCAGCAGCACGACGACGGCGCCTTTCACGCCGTAGCGCCACGCGAGCCCGAGACCGACGAGCGGGAACGCGAACGCGAGCGCCGCCGCGGTCACGCTGCGGTAATGCCCGAAAAGCGCCGAGATGCTTCCGGCCTTGTCGACGAAAGTCACGCCGGCCAGGTCGCGCGCGGCGGCGCCGAGCACGCTCGTGTCGCGGAAGCCCGCGGGTATCACCGCACTCGCGGCGCCCTCGCCGATGTCGGCGAGCCACAGATGCCTGAATGGCGCCGAGAACGGTGCGTCCAGCCACGCCCGGACGTGCAGCGGCCTGTCTTGCGGCGCGCGCAGCTGCGACTCGAACGAATCGACGATCCCGCTTCGAAAGCCTGCCTCGCGCAAGCTCGCGCCAAGCTCGGGCGCGGCCGCGGTGTACTCGCGCGCGGTTCGCTGCTGGCGCTGCGGCGACGGCACGAAGCTCGAGATCGCCTGGTACGCGCCGAGCTCTCCTTTGCGTACGAGCTGCGCGAGGCGTTCGCCCAGCCGCTCCTCGCGCTCGAGCACCTGCGCTTCGCTGTCGCCTTCGACCAGGAAGAACTGGCTCGTCGCCGCCAGGCCCACGAGCTCGCGGATGCGCGCGTCGTCATTGACGAGGTCCGCCGGCGGAGCGATGAGCGCGCGCACGTCGTCACCGGCTTTGAGCGTCGCCAACCCCGGTGCTATCGCGATCGCGAGAACCGCGACCGACCACGCGACCCGCCGCGGTGAAAATGCGCGTGTCCACACGCCGATCAGGCGCGCAGGCCACTGCGGAAAGCGCGCACGCGCGGGACGCGAGAGCCCCCACGGCAGCAGCAGATACACCGTCGCAAAAGCGGCGAGCAGGCCGACGACCGAGAACACCGCGATCTGGCGCAGCCCCGGAAACGGCGCGATGAAAAGCGCCGCGTAACCGAGCACCGCGCTCGCGACGCCGATCCCGATCGCCGGCGTGATGCTCGCCAGCGCGTCCAGCGGTTTCCACTCGCCGCTCTCGAGGTGTCGCGCGAAGTACTGCAGCGGATAGTCGATGACCACGCCGATCAGGCTCGAGCCTGCGACGATCGTCAGCACGTTGAGCTCGCGATAGATCGCGAGGCATACGACGGTCGCGGTCAGCAACCCTGCCCCGACACACGCGAGGCCGAGCAACAGGTGGCGCGACGACCTGAAGAGCACGACGAGCATCAGCGCGATGCCCGCGAGCGACCCCAGGCCGATGATCCGGGTGTCGTGCTCGGCGCTTGCGCGCGCGGCGGCGCCGAAGAAAACGGTTCCGGTGCGCACGATGCGAACGTCTTCGATCTCGCGCTCGAGCACCGCTTTCGCGGCGTCGTAAGCGGCGATACTTTTTTGCTGCACCTCGGGCGTGTACGGCGAGCCCGCGAGCTCCGCGCTCACGAGGACGTGCACCCGGCCTCGATCGCGAACCACGAGCAGGTTGTCTTCGAGCTGCAGGCGCATGCTGCGAAAAGGCAGCTCGGCGATGAAGCGCCCGAGCGTGCCGAACGGGTCGACTTCGGGCCCCGCCCCCGGCACCCCTGCGACCGGGGAAGCGAGCCTCGCGGCCAGGCGCGAGCGCCACGCGTCCGCATCGCCATCGAGGGGCTCGCCTGCGGCGGCGACGCGAAAGCGATACGGGGTATAGAAACGCGCGACCGACGCCGGATCGAAAGGCGGGAGCGTGGTCTGGACGCGGGCGAAAGCGCCGCTGTCGGCGAGCAGCGCACCGAGCCGCAGGGCCGCGGCTTTGCTGCGCGCGGCGTCGGCTGCGGAGACCAGAAAGACCGCGCGCCTGCCCGCGAGCTCACCGAGCCGCGCCGCAGCCGCTTCCGCAGCGGCGTTGCGCTCGGTCGCAGGCAGCATGGCGAGGAGATCGGTCTGGATACGCGAGCCCGATGCGAGCTGCACCGCGCACGCGGCGCCGAGCGCGATCACCAGCAGTATCCAGGCGACCGCCCGCGCTCGCACGGTTCTGCCTTACTTCGGTGCGAACAGGCGCGCATCGGCGTCATCGAGCGCCGAATCGGCGCGCTGGCGCTCGAAAGCGAGGTCGGTCCGATCGCCCGAGGGCTCGGTCAGGCCGATGTGATCGATGAACCGGCCGCCGCGCACCGTCACGCTCTTCAGGAACGGTGCGACCTTGTCTTTCGGGGTCAGCCTGAGCTCCCACTTCGACGCGTCGCCGCTCGCGGTGACGCCGAAATACTGGATGAGGGTCTTGCGGTCGCCCGAGACGATCGAGCGGAAGACGCGGCCGACTTCGCCCACGGCCGGCGCTTCCTTCGTCGATTTCGCGCGCCGGTTGTTGTTGGCGTCGATCTCGACGATCTGCTCGTCGTCGATGACGTAGGTCGCGCGGTAGGGTTTGTCGATCTGCCAGATCACGCCGCGGTCGCGCGCGTAGACCAGGCGGCCCGAGGATTTCACCGGGCGCGTGAGCGCGCTCAAGGTGCGGGTCTGGGTGAACTCGGAAATCACCACGGGGGTCTTCGAGAAACGCGCCGAGAGGGCGTCGAGCAGTGCGGTGTCTTCCGCGGCGTGAGATCGTGTGCCAGCGCAGATCGCCGCAGCGCCCAGGAGAGCGAACGCAAAAGCTTTTACCGCCGATGGGCGCCGATCGACGCCGATGAAAGACGAGGTTGCGCTCGCGTTTGCGCGTTTGGCAAAGAGGTGCATCGTCATGCGGCGGCCTTGTTCGTTACGCGCGCGGTGAGCGCAGCGGGCGCGACGAACTGGAGCTCGCCGCTCTTGGCGCAGACCGCGACCTGTACCGTATAGCCGCGGGTCAGCACCTCGGTGCTCGATGCATCGCGCACGACGTACGCGATCTTCATGCGGTTCTCGTATTCGACGAGCTCGGCGGTCACGCGCAGGTTTTGTCCGTAACGCGCGGGGCGCACGTATTTGAGATGGCATTCGACGACCGGCCACACGTAACCCGACTCGCGCATCTGCGGATAGTCGTAATCGATCGCGCGCAGCAAAGCGCCGCGGGCGATCTCGAAGTATTTGAGGTAATGCCCGTGCCACGCGACTTCCATCACATCGACGTCGTGAAAAGGCACTTCGACCAAGGCGTCCGCGGTGAGGACCGTTGCGCTCATGCGTAAAGCGCCCAGCGCTGCTCGCGGATCTGCGCCACGAGCCGGCGCAGTGTCGCCTCCAGAGGCTGGTCTTCCTCGATGAAAGGGGTGTCGGCGCGCACCGCCTCGAAGAATTCGC
>JAQGNC010000401.1 GCA_028292065.1 Betaproteobacteria bacterium | reverse complement strand
AAAAACCCGTTCCCGCTCGCCGCGACCTTCGACATGACCAACGGGGCGGAGCCTTACGCCTCGGTCCGGTTGAAGCTCGGCCAGACCTCGAACGTGCGCGCCATCGTGAAGGCGGACGGGAAGTTCTATACCGCCGCCAAGGAAGTCAAAGTCACCGTCGGCGGCTGCGGCTGACGCTACCAGGACACACCATGGCCGAACCGATGAGAATCAGGGCAACCTTGCAGGGCGACGTTGCCGACGTGCGTATCCTCATGCGCCACCCGATGGAAACGGGACAGCGCAAGGACGCCAAGGGCGACATCGTCCCGACGCACTTCATCCAGAACGTGCTCGTCACTCACAACGGCAGGACGGTCCTGGACGCGCAATGGAGCCAGGCGGTCTCGCGCGATCCTTTTCTCGGACTGCGCGTGAAAGGCGCCAAGGCGGGAGACCGGATCGCGGTTACCTGGACCGACAACAAAGGTGACAAGCGCACCGACGAGGCGACCGTCGCCGCCGCGTCTTGAGGCGCTTGCGCGATAGCACCGCCGCTTTTCGGAACTGATCCGACCCATCACTCGGAGGTCTTTCGATGTTCATGACGCGTGGCCGTCTGGCGGCGCTCGCTTTGGCCGTGGTCGCGGCGCCGTCGCCGGCGCAGAACGGACCCGACGGTCTAGCCGTAGGACGGCAGATGCTCGCCGAAGACAATCCGGGCGAGCTGTGGGTCGAGCGCGGGCAGCGCCTGTTCTTCGAAAAGCGCGGGCCGAAACACGCCTCGCTCGAACGCTGCGACCTGGGGCTGGGGGCGGGCCGCGTCGAAGGCGTATTCGCGCAGCTTCCCCGCTACTTCGCCGACACCGACAAGGTGCAGGACCTCGAATCGCGCCTGATGACGTGCATGGTCACGCTACAGGGTTTCACCACGGACGAGATCGTCAGGAAGCGCTTCGGCACCCTCGACAACGATTCGGACATGGAAGCGCTGGTGAGCTTCATCGGTTCGAAATCCAACGGCATGAAGATGAACGTGCCGCTGCGCCACCCCAAGGAAGCGCAGGCCTACAAGGCCGGCGAATACCTGTTTCACCGGCGCTCGGGCCCGCTCGACTTCTCCTGTGCGACGTGCCACGCCGACGAAGGCAAGCGCATCAGGCTCCAGGACCTTCCGAACATGACCGACCCCGCGCAGGTGCAGGCGGTCGTCGCCACCGGCTGGCCGGCGTATCGGGGAACCCAGGCGACGGTGCGCACGATGCAGCACCGGCTCTACGACTGCAACTGGCAGATGCGGCTCCCCGATCTGGGATACGCCTCGGCGATGTCGATCGCGCTCACGAGCTATCTCAACCACCGCGGTAACGGCGGCGTGGTCCAGCTTCCCGGAGTGCGGCGATGAAGCGCTTCCAGTTAAAGCTTGCCGTTGCCGCCGCCGCGCTGGCCGCGGTGCTCGGCTGCGCGTCTTTTCCCTCCGCGGATGAAACCCGCGCGCTCGGCGAGCAGATGGTCGCCGACGCCTACCCCGGCATGCCCGCGGCATTGACCGCGCGGGCGGTGCAGGATGCCGACCAGAAAATTTGCAGCAAGCTCGGCGGCGAGAAGCTCACGTCGATCGAGGCCGGCCGCATCGTCGACGCGGCTCGCGCGACGATGAAATATCCGCCCGGCGGCAAGCTCGCCGGCGACTGGAAAGCGGGCGAGCGCCTCGTGAGCGACGGCGCGGGCCTGAGGGTGCGCGAAGGGCGCGTCGAGCCCGTGAAGCAGAACGGCGCGCTGTGCATCAACTGCCACGCGCTCGATCCGCGCGAAGTGAACTCGGGCAACCTCGGGCCGGCGCTCGTCGGCTACGGGGCGCAGCGCGGCAACTCGGACGCGGTGGTGAAATACACCTACGAGAAGATCTACAACGCGTGGGCGTATTACCCGTGCTCGAACATGCCGCGGCTCGGCGCCCACGGCTTTCTCACGCCGGAGCAGATCGCAGACGTCGTGGCTTACCTCGTCGCCCCGCAATCCCCGGTCAACCGGAAGTAATCTCAAGCGGCTCCCGGGGCGTTTCGTCCCGGCTCCCGCACACTCCATGTCGATCACGCGGCGCGAATTCCTCGAAGCGCTGGCTGCCGCAGCCGCGGCCGGCCTCCCGCTCGCGCTCGCGAGCACCCCTGCAGCCGCAGACGACGACGGCGCCGTCGTGTACACGCTGCCGCCCGCTCGAGGCAAAGTGTCGCTGCTGCACTTCACCGACTGTCACGCGCAGCTGCTGCCGGTGCATTTCCGCGAGCCCGACGTCAACATCGGCGTCGGGGCAGCGAGGGGGCGCCCGCCGCACGTGGTCGGCGAAGCGTTCCTGAAGCATTTCGGTATCGCGCGGGGAACGCCCCTCGCGCACGCGTACACCCATCTGGACTTCAGCGAAGCGGCGCGCCGCTACGGCAGGCTCGGCGGCTTCGCGCATCTCGCCACGCTGGTCAAGCGGGTGCGCTCGCAAAGGCCCGGCGCGCTGCTGCTCGACGGCGGCGACAGCTGGCAAGGCTCGGCGACCGCGTTGTGGACGCGCGGCGAAGACATGATCGCGGCGTCGATGCTGCTCGGCGTCGAGATCATGACCGGGCATTGGGAATTCACCTACGGCGCACAGCGCGTGCAGCAAGTGGTGAAGGACCTCGCCGGGCGCATCGAATTTCTCGCACAGAACGTGCGCACCGCCGACTTCGACGATCCGGTATTCGCCGCGTATACGATGCGCGAGATCAACGGCGTTCCGGTCGCGATCATCGGCCAGGCTTTCCCGTATACCCCGATCGCCAATCCGCGCCATTTCGTTCCCGACTGGACTTTCGGCATCCAGGAAGAGCGCCTGCAGGGTGTCGTCTCGGAAGCTCGCGCCAAAGGTGCGTGGGCGGTGGTGCTGCTTTCGCACAACGGCATGGACGTCGACCTGAAGCTCGCGTCCCGGGTGACCGGCATCGACGCGATCCTCGGCGGACACACCCACGACGCGGTCCCGCAGCCGGTCGCAGTGAGGAACGCGGGCGGTGTGACGCTCGTCACCAA
>JAQGNC010000520.1 GCA_028292065.1 Betaproteobacteria bacterium | reverse complement strand
CAGCCGGCGCGCGCCGGCGGGCGTCGCCTCACCGCGGCCTTCGATCCACGCGCTGAGCGGCCGCGCCGGTTTGACGCGGACACTGAGGCAGAACGCGCGCGCGGGTATGTCGTACCAGCGGTGCTGTTTCGTCAGCGTCAGCGGATCGCACGCGATCACCACCGGCAG
This sequence comes from Betaproteobacteria bacterium, assembly GCA_028292065.1. Lineage (GTDB taxonomy): Bacteria > Pseudomonadota > Gammaproteobacteria > Burkholderiales > SG8-41 > JAQGMV01. Next base: position 13,923 of record JAQGNC010000520.1, on the reverse strand, counting down.
GATGTCGGCGCGGCTGCTGAGCGCGATGTAGGCGGCGCCGCGCTGGAACTGGAAGCGCGCGCCGGGATCGCTGCGGGTGCCTTCCGGAAAGATCACGAGCGTGCCGCCTTTGAGCAGCGCATCGGCGCTCGCCTCGATCAGGCGCTCGGGCGCGTCGTTCGGGATATAGCCGGCTGCGCGCAGCGGCGCGCCGAGGAGCCGGCGGTGCCAGAGGCGGCTCTTGACCACGCACGTCGCGTCGGGGATCACCGCGAGCAGCACGACGATGTCGAGCAGCGTCGGATGGTTGGCGAGAATGAGGGTATTGCTGCGTCCGACCAGGCTCTCTGCGCCGGAAAGCTCGAGCCGCATCACGCCCCCGGCGCGCAGCACCCCGACCATCAGCCCGAACCCTTTGTGAATCAGCCAGCGAGCGCGCTGCCGGCGACCGTCGGCGCCGCCGGGCAGCAGCCACAGAGCCGGAAAGAACGTGAGCGCGAACACGCAGCTGCCTGCGCTGAAACCGGCAAAACACAAGGCGGTGATCGCGAAGCGCCACGACCGCTCGAGCCGCGCGCCCATCGCGCCGCGCGCGCTAGTGAACATTGCGCGCCGGGGGTTCGGCGTGCCGTGTCGATTCCAGGCCGGACTCCCAGCGCCATTCCCAGCGCATGCGGCGGCCGGTCCACTGCCCTTCGGGCGCGGCGCTCATGAAGCTCGCCGGCAGCGATCGCTCGTCGGCTTCGGCCGCGGCCGCGTGCGCGCGGACTTCGAGACAGCGCTCAGCGCCGGGGGCGATCAGCACGCCGATCGCGAGCAGGCCGTCGGCGGTATCGGCGAACTCATTGAGGCTCCCGGGCAGGACGTCATCGCCGTAGAGATACAGCACCGGTTCGTCCGGCGACGCTTTGAACGCCGCGTGAGCGTCGAGCAGGCCCCACCCGAACGTCTCTTCGCCGGCGGCGACGGCGCTCATCGGCGCATGGTTGCGGCGGATGATCGACAGCAGTCCCGCGGTGGCGTTGTGGACCGACAGGCTGAAAGCGGTCGGCGAGAGCTCGGCGCCCGCGGCGATGTCCTCGAGCTGCGCGAGGGTGCGGGCGAGCTCGCCGTGGCGCGAGGCCGCGACGACCCTGAGGTCTCCGGCGCTCGTCTGGCAGCGACCGGCGCAATCGAGCACCGCGCGGGCGAGCCGGCTCAACCTGCGGCGCGTCATCGGCTCGACGTAAGTCACGTCGGGCGCGGCGGTGGCGACTTCGAAGAAACCCGATGAAGCGCTCACCGCGGCAGCCGCGGCAGCGTCGTCATACCATGCGACCGCTTTAAGAATGGGTATTTGCTGCCATTGCATGGTTGGGCAGGCCGGTTGCAGTTTCGCCCCATTATACCTAAGGCGCAGTTTGCGGCACGCGCATACGATTGAAGTTAAACGTAAAAATCACGAACCTGTCGCAGCCGCGCCACACTCATGACAGCTTGACGTCGAGCCAAAAGGCTTGTCGTTGCTGAAGCTTAGACGTGGGAAGGAAATTCCCTTACAGCGGTGAAGGGTTCGGCGCGCGAGGCTCGCCCTCGTGGCGCAGCAGCCAGCGCTTGATCGAGAGGCCAGCCTCGCCGCGCCCGCCCATGAAGCCGCCGATGCCGCGTGCCGCAAGCACGCGATGGCAGGGGATGACGATCGGCAGGCGGTTCTTGCCGCAAGCGCCGCCGACCGGGCGCGGCGCGGTGCCGAGGGCTCGCGCGATATCCGTGTAAGTGAGGGTGCGCCCCGCGGGAATCGCGCTGATGGCGCGCCACACCTTGCACTGAAACGCGGTTCCCGAGTATTCGAAAGGCACCCGCGGCACGTACTGCGGATCGAGCAGGTAACGTTCGATCTCGCGGCAGGTGCGCGCCGCGAGCGCGGTCGTCGGCGTGAGGGTCTCGATGCCGAGCGGCAGGTAGTCGATGTCGGTCACGCGCTCGCCGACAGTGCGTATGCCGAGCACCGCGAAAGGCGTTTCGAGCTTCGCGTGATACGACTCGAGCATCGTCACGCGACGGCCACCTTCGGCGCCGCCCGCAACTTCTGCATGCCGATGACCGCGATGAGCAGCGCCAGCCCGATGTAGTCGGAGAGCGCCGACGGATAGACGAGCATGAGACCCGAGACGATCAATAACCAGCGCTCCACCAGATTGGTCTTGCGGAAGAGCCAGCCCTGAAGACCGCCGGCAAGGGCTGCGATGCCGAAGGCGGCGGTGATCGTCACCCGCGCGATCGATCCCCAGTCGGCCTGCGCGAGGTTCTTGAACGAGCCTCCGAGCAGCAGTCCGACGCCCGCCGGATCGAGCACGAACATGAAAGGGACAAGGAATGCGGGCGCGGTGTACTTCCACGACTGCAAGGTGGTGCGATACGGCCCGCCGCCGGTGATCGCCGCGGCGGCGAAAGGCGAGAGTGCCGTCGGCGGCGAGACTTCGGACAGCACCGCGTAATAGAAGATGAACATGTGCGCAGCGAAATCGGGAACGCCGAGCTTGATCAGCGCCGGCGCCGCGATTACCGCGCAGATAATGTACGAGGCGGTGACGGGCACCGCGAGACCGACGACCCAGACGATGAGCGAAGTGAAGATCGCGGTGAGCAGCAGGCGCATGTCGTGCAGGAGCGAGACCGTATTCTCGGCGCCGAACATCACCCACACCGACACCAGCCCGTGCGCGCCGCTCTCGGCGTAATCGAGCACGATCGAGCTGAACTTGAGCCCCAGGCCGGTGAGCGTGACCACGCCGACGATGATGCCGGCCGACGCGCACGTCATCGCGACGCTGAGCATGCTGATCGAGCCGCCTTCGAGGGCTTTGACCAGGCCCGAGTTCCAGAAGCCGCTGATCCACGGCATCTTTCCCTGGAACCACTGGTACGGAATGATCGCGGTGTCGCGCCGGATGAACGACAGCACCGCCGTCGTGCACGACGCCCAGAACACCGACAGCACCGGCGAATAGCCCATCAGCATGAAAACGACGATCGCGAGCAGCGAGACGAAGTGATACCAGTAGCGCCTGGCGAGCACCAAAGCGGTCTGGTGCTTGTCGAGCATGACGGTCGCCATGTTGAACTTGCGCGCGTCGATCTCGACCATGATGAAGATCGCGAGATAGAAGAGCACCGTCGGTATCGTCGCCATGAGGATGACGTCGAGATACGAGATCTTCAGGAATTCGGCGATGAGGAAAGCCGCGGCGCCGAGCACCGGCGGCGACAGTATCGCGCCGAGGCCCCCTGCGGCGAGCAGTCCGCCGGCGGCTTCCTTGCCGTAACCCGAGCGCTGCAGCAGCGGCCACGCGACCGAACCCAAGGTCACCGTCGTCGCGACGCCCGAGCCTGAAGGACCGCCGAGGAGGAACGAGCCCATCACCACCGCACGGCCTGCGCTCGACGGCTTGCCGCCCATCGCGGCGAACGAAAAATCGATGAAGAACTTGCCGGCGCCGGAGTACTGCAGCACCGCGCCGTAGATCGTGAAGAGGATGATCAGCGTCGAAGACACGTCGACCGCGGTGCCAAAAATCCCTTCGAGCGTCATGTAGAGCGAGCCGACCAGGCGGTCGATCTCGTAGCCTTTGTGCGTCCACGGCGCAGGCAGGTAAGGGCCGAACAGGGCGTAGGCGAGAAAGAGGCTGCAGATGAAAGGCAGGATCCACGTCGAGCTGCGCCGGCAGCCTTCGAGGATGAGGACGATAAGCGCGACCCCGACGACGATGTCGGTCGTGGTCGGCACGGTCGCGCGATCGCCGAGCTCGTCGCCCCAGTACAGGATGTAGCCGATGATCCCGACCGAGACGCACGCGAGGATGACGTCCCACCACATGAGGCGGTGACGGAAGCGCTTGTGCGCGGGGAAGAGCAGGAAGACGAGCCCGAGCGCGAAAGCGACGTGCACCGGGCGCAGGATGAACGCCGGGACGATCTCGATCGCGGCGTAGAGGTGGAACAACGACATGATGACCGCGAGCAGGGTCATCAACACCGCGAGCGGGCCTTTGTAGCGGTTGAGCGCGCCCTCTTCTTCTTCGATGAACTCCTCGAGCCGCTTCTTCTGCTCCTCCGTGAGCGGCACTTCCTCGACGATCAGATTCTTCTCGTCGACTATCGCCAGCGTGTCTTTCTCGGCCATCTTGGGCTCTCCTCCGACCTGCGGACCTCTGATCAGTCGCACATGATACAAACAAAAACCCCGGCGGTTTCACCGACGGGGTTTTTATACAGATTTGCTCCAGGGCGATCCGATGACAGTACCTAGCGCCGCAAGGCGCGTAAGGGGGCCAGTTACGCCCTAAGGCGTGACGGCGCAGCCGTCACGCCGCAGAAGCGTCCAAGAACTTACTGCAGTTTTATGCCCTTTTCGGTGAAGTACTTGACCGCGCCCGGGTGAAACGGAATGGGCGTCGCAGCCTGCTTCTGACCTTCGAGCCTGAAGTTTTCGGCTTCCTTGTGGACGGAGACGAGGTCGGCCTTGTGCTCGAACACCGTTTTCACGATGTTATACGCCGCCTGGTCGCTCAGCTTCTCGCTCGAGACGAGGATGTTCGCCACCGAAGCCATGTGATTGTCGGCCGTCATGCCGCTGTAAGTCGCTTTCGGAATGACGTCGGTGAAATACAGGTTCCCGTATTTCTTGTTCATCGCGGCGACGAGGTTAGCGTGCTCGATCATCTTGATCTTCACGCCGGGAGTGGCGGCGAGGTCGGTGACCGACGCGGTCGGGAGACCGCCGACCCAGAAGAACGCGTCGATCTTGCGGTCCTTGATCGCGTTGACCGACTCGGCGACGCCGAGGCGCTCGCGCTTCACGTCCTTGTCCTTGTCGAGACCCGCGGCTTCGATCAGGCGGAAAGCCATCACTTCGGTCGCGCTGCCCGGCGAGCCGGTGGACACGCGCTTGCCTTTCAGGTCTGCCATCGTGTTGACGCCGGTGCCTTCGACGGACACGACGTGCATGCGGTTCGGATAGAGGATCATCAGGGTGCGCAGCGGTACTTTCTGGCCTTTGAACTTGTCCTCGCCCTTGTACGCATCCTGGCTCGCATCGGCCATCGCGAAAGCGATGTACGGCTTGCCGGTGCCGATGAGCTTGAGGTTGTCGACCGATCCGCCGGTCACTTCGGCGGTCGCGGTGACGCCGGGAACGTATTTGGACAGCACGTTCGCCATGCCGCCGCCCAGCGGGTAATACACGCCGCCGGTGCCGCCGGTCGCGATCGAGAGGTTGATCTTTTCCTGCGCGGCGGCGGGTGCGGCAGTGACGACGGCGGCTGCGCAAAGCAGCGCCTTGAAGGTGCGATACATGAAATTCCTCCGGGTAGGTGTTCGGTTCTTGCCTTCGAACCGATAACGCCCAGTGTAGTGATTGTGTTGACGAAGGGTCAACCGCGACGGCTCGCCGCTGGCCCGTTTATTCGAGTCGTCTTTGGTGACGATCAGTGTCGCACCGAGCACATCAAACCCACCCCCACCCTAACCCTCCCCCTGAAGGGGAGGGGACCACAGGCGCGTGACGCGCCTGCAAAAACTCGCCTTCCCCCTCAGGGGGAAGGTTGGGATGGGGGTGGGTTTGAAGGAAGGGAGGTTACGGAGGGAAACCTTGGTTTCCCTCTGTTCGTTTACCGCCCGCGGGGTCCCAGCGGGACCCTTCAGGGGGAAGGTCGGGATGGGGGTGGTTGTTTCCCGCAGGACTACTTCGCGAACACCTGCGACATATCGTTGAACGACTTGAACTCGAGCGCATTGCCGCATGGATCGAGGAAGAACATCGTCGCCTGCTCGCCGACCTGTCCTTTGAAGCGCACGTGGGGCTCGATGATGAAACGGGTGTCGGCTTGCTTCAGCTTCTGCGCGAGCGATTCCCACTCGCTCATCGACAGGATCGCGCCGAAATGCCGGACCGGCACGTGGTCGCCGTCGACGGCGGAGGTGGCGCGGTGTCCGACTTCGTCCGGCGCCAGATGCGCGACGATCTGGTGGCCGTAGAAATCGAAATCGACCCACTCGTCGGACGAGCGGCCTTCGGGGCAGCCGAGGAGCTCACCGTAGAACGCGCGGGCCCTGGCGAGGTCGTCGACGGGAAAAGCGAGATGAAAAAGCGGGATTGCCATGCGAGACTCCTGTAGATTCGCGCCGGACTGCAGCATCGCGTATTTTAAGCGGGTGATGCCGTCGAGTTGCCGACCGCATCAACGCATTTAAGCCGATGATCCCGTCGCCCTGCCGACTGCGTCATCGCATTTTAGTGCTTTTACCGAGGAACCCCCCAATGGCCCTGATCGAATCGATATCCGTCTGCGTCGCACGCGTTCCCCTCGAGACCGTGACTTCGTTCGCGACGCGCACCGTGAGCGCCCGCGACTACTGCCTCGTGAAAGTGCGCTCGCGCGATGGCGTGGAAGGCATCGGTTTCTGCTACGTCGGCAGCGCGGGCGGACGCATCGCGCAGGTCGCGGTCGAGGAGCTGCTCGCGCCGATGCTGATCGGGCAGGATTCGCTGCGAGTCGAAGGCCTGTGGCAAACGATGTATCAGGAGTCCCTGCTGCAGGGGCGCTCGGGTAGCGTCATGCGCGCGCTCAGCATCCTCGATACCGCGCTGTGGGACCTCAACGCGCGCACGGCGAAGCTTCCGCTGTATCAGTATCTGGGCGCTTACGTGGCCGACCGTGTGCCCGCCTACGCGAGCGGCGGTTACTACCTTGCCGACAAGACGCCGGACATACTCGGGGAGGAGCTCGCGGGTTACGTCGCCGCGGGGTTCAAGGCGGTCAAGATGAAAGTCGGCCGGCTCTCGCCGTCGGAAGAAGAGGACCGCATCGAAGCCGCGCGCGAGGCGATCGGCGCGGACATCCACCTCATGCTCGACGCGAACAACGCGTGGAGCGACGTGCCCACTGCGCTCACTTACATGAAGCGCTACGAGCCTTACGATCCGTACTGGATGGAAGAGCCTTTCGGCCCCGACGACATCGAGAGCCACGCCAAGCTCGCCGAGCTCACCCCGGTCGTCATCGCCACCGGCGAGATCGCGTACGGCCGCTGGTACCACAAGGAGCTCCTCGACAAGCGTGGCGCCGAAATCCTTCAGACCGACGCGGTCGTCTGCGGCGGCATCACCGAATGGAAGCGCATCGCCGCGCTCGCCGCCGGTTACGGCGTCACGATGTGCCCGCACTGGTTTCACGACCTGCACGTGCAGCTCGTCGCGGCGACCCCGAACGCGCGCTACGTCGAATTCTTCCCCGACGACAAAGTGCTCAACTTCCGGCGCCTCATCGACACCCAGCTGCAGCACGAAGGCGGCGATCTGCTGCTGCCGCAGACGCCGGGGCTCGGCTTCAACTTCGAGGAAAAGACGGTCAAGAAGTACACGCTCGACGGATGGAAAGTGGTGAAGTGAGCGCGACCGGCCATTCGTAGCGCGGGCGCCTGCGCCACACATGCCCTACTGCGCCACCGTCTTCTCAGCCACTCGATCACGGTCGGCGTGACAGTCTCATGTTCCGTCCTTACTTGCGCACGAAAGCGCCGGGGAGGTTCTTCAGCGAGCGCGCTTTCTTCGCCGCTTTGGCGCGCCGGGTTTCCGGCGCAGCCGATTTTGCCGCCGTTTTTCTGGCAGCGCCGCGGCGGGCGTGTGCGCGCGCTTTAGGCGCTGCGGCGGCCGGCGGATTGAGTCTGCCTTCGCCGGGCTGGTACTCCGGATTACGCGCGCGCTGGGCCTGAAGCTCGTCAGCGCGCTGCCGCAGCTCGCTGCGGTCGTCGTTCGAAAGCTCTGCCGCGCAGACCGACGCGACCGCGAAAAGCGACATCAAGGCAACGGCGATCAGCTTGTTCACGAGACCTCCTCATTGTGGGTATGGCGAGGTAAAGAACGCCTGCGGCGGTGCAGGCGTTGACCGCGCTACGGCTCCGGCGCTCGCAGCATGAGCAGCGTCACCAAAGCCACGAGCGACAGGCCGACCGACACGGCAATCGCCGCGCCCGGCCCGTCGCGCTCGAGCACCACGCCGAACGCATACGGCGCGAGCGCCTGCATGCCGCGCCCGAGGATGCCGAGGAGGCCCTGCCGATGGCCGTAACCGACCGGTCCGAAGATCGCGAGCGGCAGCGTGCCTCGGGCGATCGTGATCATCCCGTTGCCTGCGCCGTGAACCATCGAGAAGAACGACGCGACCACAGCCGGTCCGCCGAATAGACCGAGCGCCACGCCGGCCACCGGATGACACGCCGTCGCGATGCGCGCAGTCACCAGCGGGTGGAATTTGAAACGGCGTGCGGCGAGGAACTCGATCAGGCGCGCCGCGACCTGCGCGGGACCGAGCAGCGCGCCGGCGGTGATCGCGGCGACCGTGCTCGTGCCCGCGGCGACGAGCAGGCCCGGCAGATGCGCAGCCATCGCGGACGTGACGAACGCAGTCATTGCGGCGAACACCGCGAGCAGCACGAAGGCGCGCCGGCTGGCGCGGTCCCAGCGAAACGTCTCGGCGGGCGCCTCGGCCTCGGCCCCCTCGTCGCGCGAGTGCTTCGCGACGGCCGAAGGAATGCACAAGAGATTGATCGGGAGCGCGACGCAGAGATGCAGCCCCGCCCATGCGAAACAGCTCGCGCGCCAGCCGTAATGCTCAGCGATGAGCGCGGTCACGGGCCAGCCGACGGTGCTCGCGAAACCGGCGATGAGGGTGATGCCGGTGATCGGCCCTCGCGCCGAGCCCCCGTGCAGGCGCACGAGCGTCGCGAACGCGGCGTCGTAGAGTCCCAGCGCCATGCCCGCGCCGATGACGGCCCACGCGATGAAAAGCATCGCGGGGCTCGTCGCCATGCCGAGGGCGGCGAGGCCGGCGGCGAGCACGACGTTCGAAAGCACCAGCACGCCGCGCCCGCCCCAGCGGTCGATCGCGCGCCCTGCCGCAGGCCCGGTGAGCGCCATCACGACCAGCGCGATCGAGAACGCGCCGAACGCGGTCGACAGCGAGACGCCGAGCTCGGCTGCGATCGGCCGCGCGAGGATCGCGATGAGGTAAGTGGACGACGCCCACGCGATCGTCTGCGTCAGCCCGAGCGCGATGACCTGCGGCAGCGTCCCCGATTTAGACGATTGAGTGTTCATCCGGTGGCTTATTATGAGGGCACGCGGTCTTTGGCATGACAGGTCCGGGAAGCGATCATGACGACGGCAAGAGCCCTCGCAGTGGCGTTGCTCTGCGCATTGCTGTTCGCGTGTCAGGCACCCACCGCCCAACCCACGGCCGAGGGCGGCGTCACCATCGGCGGCAGCGACATCGGCGGTGTGGTCACCAGCGCGAACGGTCCCGAAGCGGGCGTATGGGTGATCGCGGAGACCACCGAGCTGCCCACGCGCTACGTGAAGATCGTCGTCACCGACGAGCGCGGACGCTACGTCATTCCCGACCTGCCGCAAGCGAGTTACAGCGTATGGGCTCGCGGCTACGGCCTCATCGACTCGGCGAAAGTCGAGGCGAAACCCGGCAAGCTGCTCGATCTCAAAGCGCCGGTCGCGCTCACGCCCGCGGCCGCCGCCGAGTATTACCGGCCGCGTACTGGTACTCGATGCTGAAGATCCCGGAGCCTGCCGAGTTCGGCACGGGCGGCATCGAGAAAGTGAAGACCCAGGCCGAGTAGCTGCCGGCTCGAGCCACCCTTCGGCGAAAGCATTCCCGGTGAACCGCTCGAACCGCCATCTCTCGATGTATGACCCGAAGAGCGGGCGCTTCACGCTCATCAGCACGTGTTTCCAGACGCACCATCTCGTGTTCGCCGAAGACGCGAACCAGACACTGTGGACGAGCGGCGACGCGGGCAACCAGGTGGTCGGATGGTTGAACAGGAAGCTTTTCGAGGAGACCGGGGACGAGGAGCGTGCGCAGGGCTGGACGCCGTTGATCCTCGACACCAACGGCAACGGCAGGCGCGACGAATGGGTCGAGCCAGGCCAGCCGCTCGATCCGACGAAGGACAAGCGCATCGCCGCAGGTTTCTATGGCGTCGCGGTCAGTCCCGTGGACGGCACGATCTGGGGTTCGGCGCTCGGATTCCCGGGAAGTCTCGTGCGCATCGATCCGGGATCGAACCCGAGCGAGACCGTGCTTTCAGAAGTGTTCGACTACCCCCTCGAGATGAACGGTTACGGCGTGCGCGGGATGGACATCGACCGCAACGGCGTGGTGTGGTCGTCGCTCGCGAGCGGCCACCTCGCGAGCTTCGACCGGCGCAAATGCAAAGCGCCGCTCAACGGCCCGCGCGCGACCGGCAAGCACTGCCCCGAAGGCTGGGCGCTCTTTCCTTCCCCGGACCGCAGTTCGAAAACGTCAAAGCCACCGGCAGCGTCGAATCGAGCTATTACACCTGGGTCGATCAGTTCGACACCTTCGGCCTCGGCCGCAACGTGCCGATCGCGACCGGCAACCTGAACGACGGCCTGCTCGCGCTCGTCGACGGTAAATTCGTCACCCTGCGCGTGCCTTACCCGATGGGTTTTTACGCGAAATGGATGGATGGCCGGATCGACGACCCGAACGGGGGATGGAAAGGCAAAGGGCTGTGGGCCACGACCTCGACGCGCGCGCCCTTCCACATGGAAGGCGGCCGCGGCACGCGCCCGAAAGTCGCGAAGTTCCAGCTGAGGCCGGACCCGCTGGCGCGCTAGCGCGCTCCGCGCGCGAAGCGCCGGTAACTCCAAGGAGGGAAACTACGTTTCCTCCTTGAACCTCCCTTCCTTGGGCCCGCTCGCGGTCGGTGCAGCCGCCCTGAAGCAATGCAAACCCACCCCCACCCTAACCCTCCCCCTGAAGGGGAGGGGATGTTTTGTCATCCGCGGCGCGGATAACTCTCCTTCCCCTCGGGGGAGGCGGTTTTGGCGGCGGGCGTTAGTCGTTGAGCAGCAGCGGGAAAGCGAAGCCGAAACTCGCGACGAAAATGATGAACTTCACGATGAAGACGATCTTTTGTCCGACGCCCATGTCTTTGAATTTAATGGATTCTGTGGTCGTTGCCATGGTGGCTCCTGGGGGGAAAAGCGGTTTTCGGGGGCGGTTCGATCATGCCGCGGTCGTGAACCTTAACGCCGGGTAGATGCAGGTTTTGTGTCGCCGATGTGAGGATTGTGTGAAGTCGGAAGCGCCTGCCGAGCCTCGAGGTCGCGCGACGACCTGCGCCGGCTCGCGGTACGGCGTGCGAATTGCACCGCGAACCGTTCACGCCAACCCAGGGAGCGCGCCGTGATCAAAGCCGTGATATTCGACGTCGACGGGACCCTCGTCGACTCCAACCTCCAGCACGTCGAAGCGTGGCGCGAAGCTTTCGGCCATTTCGGCAAAGAGCTCACCGGCGACGAAGTCCACGAGCAGATGGGCAAAGGCGGCGACCAGCTGATGCCGGTCTTCCTGTCGCGCCACGAGCTCGAACGCTTCGGCGCCGAGCTCGAGCGCCTGCGCGTGGAGCTTTTCACGCACGACTACCTGCCGGGAGTCGAGCCTTTCCCTAAAGTGCGCGAGCTCTTCGAGCGCGTGAAAGGCGATGGCCTGCAGATCGCGCTCGCGTCCTCCGCCAAAGAGAGCGAGCTCGAGCAGCACCAGAAAAATCTGGGCATCGAGGATCTCGTCGACGTCGCGATCTGCGCCGACGACGCCGACCGCTCCAAGCCGTGCCCGGACATCTTCGAGACCGCGCTCGCGCGGCTCGACGACGTCGCAGCCGACGAAGCGATCGTCATCGGGGACACGCCGTACGATGCGCAGGCCGCGTCGAAAGCGGGGCTGAGAACGATCGGCCTGCTGAGCGGCGGCTTCCCTGAAGAAGTCCTGCGCGAGAACGGCGCGATCGCGGTCTATGACGACATCGCCGACCTGCTGGAGAACTACGACGACTCGCCGCTCGCGGCACTCGCGGAGTCTCCGGCGTAAGCGAGTCGGTCATTGCGAGGAACACCGTGACGAAGCAATCGCGAGGCGCTCGCAGCGGTTTAGCGTGCGCCACGGGATCGCCGCGTCGCCCTTCCGGGGCTCCTCGCGATGACAGCTATCCGTCATTGCGAGGAACACCGTGACGAAGCAGTCGCGAGGCGTCAGCGCGGCACGAACTTCTGCACCCGCCGGCCGTTGCCGACTTCCGCGGTGTAGATGTTGCCTTTCGAATCGCTCGCCATGCCGTGCACCGAGCGGAATTCACCCGCCATGCGGCCGGGACGGCCGAAGCTCGCGACGCGCTTGCCGTCCTCGCGGTTGAGGACGTGCACCTCGCCGTTCGTGCCGTCGGCGATGTAGAGATAGGTCTGCGCAGGATCGGGCGAGAACACGATGTCGAAAGCCGAGCCGCTCGCGAGGGTCTGCGGCTCGATGAAGAACTCGTTCAGAAAAGTCCCGTTCCTGCTGAACACCTGGATGCGGTCGTTGGTTCGATCGCACACGTACAGCAGGCCGTCGCGTGACTGGTGTACGCAGTGGACATTGGCGAACTGCTGCGGCTTGTCACCGGGCCGGTACGGCGGCTCCCTGGCGTCGCTCGGCATCGCGCCGTACGCGCCCCAGTGCCGCTTGTAACCGCCGGTCGTCGCATCGAACACGATGACCCGGCGATTGCCGTAACCGTCGGCGACGTAGAGCTCGTTCGCGAGCGCGTCGAGCTCCATGTGCGCGGGCCTGCCGAGCTGGGTTTTGCTGTTGCTGCCTTCGGACTTGCCGGGCTTGCCGATCTGCATCAGGAACTTGCCCTCGCGCGTGAACTTGAGGATCTGGTGATCGGCGTTGTCGTTCCCGGCGATCCACACGTTGCCGTTCGGGTCGACGTAGATGCCGTGCTCGTTCTTCGGCCAGTCGTAACCCTGTCCCGGGCCGCCCCAGCCCTGCACGTAATTGCCTTCGCGGTCGAACTCCATGACCGTCGGCGCCGGCGTGCAGCATTTCGATGACGGCGGATTCTGCAGCGCGCCTTTCTCGTCGTCGAGGATCGTCGCCGGCCGATGGATGATCCACACGTGATCGCGGCTGTCGGTCGCGACCCACGCGACCTGGCCGAGGATCCAGTTGCCGCGCAGCGGTTTCGGCCAGAACGGATCGGCGCGATAAGCGCCCGGGCCGGAAGCGGCGCGCTTGGCTGCATCGTTCGTGTCGGTCGTCGCGCACGCCGCGGTCAACAGCAGCAGCGCGACCAGCGCATATTTATTCGTCATGACCCTCCTCCGTTTCGAACTCAGCTTGTTACTATAACTGTTCTACAACGGAGGACCTCATATGGCCAAGGGATACTGGATCAACCTCTTCCGCGCGGTGAAAGACCCCGAGAAAGTCGCCGCGTACGTGAAGCTCGCCGGACCGGTGATGCAGGCTTCAGGCGCCAGGTTTCTGGTGCGGGGCAATCCGGCGAAAGTCTTCGAGGCGGGACTCATGATGCGCACCGTCGTCATCGAGTTCGAGAGCGTCGAGAAAGCGATCGCGACTCACGACAGCCCCGGCTACCAGGAAGCACTGCGTGCGCTCGGCGACGGCGCGGAGCGCGACTTGCGTATCGTCGAAGGCGCCGGGTAAAGACAAAAAAGCAGGAACGCAAAGGACGCGAAGGTTAACTGCAAGGACGCGAAGGAACTGATCGTCAGACCGGAACGTGAACCGTGTTCCTTTGCGCCCGTGCTTCTTCCTTCGCGTCCCGATCCCTGCTTTTTTTACTGTCTGGCTCCCGTCACCCGCCACACGACGTTGCCCACGTCGTCGGCGACGAGCAGCGCGCCGCGGCTGTCGATCGCGACGCCGACCGGGCGGCCGAGCGCATCGCCTTGAGCGTCGACGAAACCGGTCAGGACGTCGACCGGCTGGCCTGACGGCTTGCCGCCGCTGAACGGCACGAAAACCACTTTGTAGCCGCTGCGCGGTTTACGGTTCCACGAGCCGTGCTCGCCGACGAACA
>JAQGNC010000364.1 GCA_028292065.1 Betaproteobacteria bacterium | reverse complement strand
TGATCCTGCCGCTGCCGCCGCTGCTGCTCGATCTGTTCTTCACCTTCAACATCGCTTTCGCGGTGATGGTGCTGTTGACCGCGATGTACACGGTCAAGCCGCTCGAATTCGCGATCTTCCCGACCGTGCTGCTCGTCACCACGCTGCTGCGCCTCTCGCTCAACGTCGCATCCACGCGGGTGGTGCTGATCGAAGGCCATACCGGCGCGGGCGCCGCGGGCAAGGTGATCGAGTCTTTCGGCCACTTCGTCGTCGGCGACAACTACACCGTCGGCATCGTCGTCTTCATCATCATGGTCGTGATCAACTTCGTGGTCATCACGAAAGGCGCGGGGCGTATCGCCGAAGTCGGCGCGCGCTTCACCCTCGACGCGATGCCGGGCAAGCAGATGGCGATCGACGCCGATCTCAACGCCGGCCTGATCGGCGAGGACGAAGCGCGCCGCCGCCGCCTCGAAGTCTCGCAGGAAGCGGACTTCTTCGGCTCGATGGACGGCGCGAGCAAGTTCGTCCGCGGCGACGCGATCGCCGGCATCATGATCCTCGTGATCAACCTGATCGGCGGCCTGCTGGTCGGCATGATCCAGCACGGCATGCCGCTCGCCGACGCCGCCAAGTCCTACACCCTGCTCGCGATCGGCGACGGCCTGGTCGCGCAGATTCCCGCGCTCATCATTTCGACGGCCGCCGGTCTGGTCGTGAGCCGCGTGGGTTCCGAGCAGAACATGAGCCAGCAGCTCGCGACCCAGCTTTTCAAGCGTCCCGAAGCTTTCGCGATCACCGGGGCGATCATCGGCATCATGGGGCTCGTCCCCGGAATGCCGCACTTCGCGTTCCTGCTGCTTGCCGCGGGCCTGGGCGCGGTCGCGTATTACATGCGCAGGAAACAGCAGCGCGACGCCGAAGCGCCGGCAGTGGCGATGCCCGATGTCACGCCGAAAGAAAGCGCCGACGTCTCCTGGCAGGACGTGACCCCGGTCGACATCCTCGGGCTCGAAGTCGGTTACCGCCTCGTGCCGCTGGTCGATCGCGGCCAGGACGGCGAGCTCCTGAAGCGCATCAAGGCGATCCGCAAGAAGTTCGCGCAGGACATCGGTTTCCTGCCGCCCGCGATCCACATCCGCGACAACCTCGAGCTGCGCCCCGCGGCCTACCGCATCCTGCTGAAAGGCGTGGAGATCGCGCATCACGAAGCGCACGCCGGAATGTTTCTCGCGATCAACCCCGGCCGCGTGGTGTCCGAGGTGCCTGGCATCGCGACGACCGATCCGGCGTTCGGCCTTCCCGCGGTGTGGGTCGAAGCCGAATCGCGCAACGCCGCCCAGGCCGCCGGCTACACCGTGGTCGACGCGAGCACGGTCATCGCCACGCACCTCTCGCAGATACTCGGCACGCACGCGTCCGAGCTTCTCGGCCGCCACGAGCTCCAGCAGCTCCTCGATCACCTGTCGAAAGAGTTTCCGAAGCTCACCGAAGACGTCATACCGAAGCTCCTGCCGCTCGCGACGCTGCAGAAAGTGCTGCAGAACCTGCTCGAAGAGAACGTCCACATCCGCGACATGCGAACGATCATCGACGCCGTCGGCACCGCCGCCGCGCGCACCCAGTCTCCCGAGCAACTCGCCGCCGAAGCGCGCATCGCGCTCGGGCGTGCGATCGCGCAGCAGATGTTCCCGGGCAGCGCGGACATGCAGGTGATGGTGCTCGACCCGGTCCTGGAGCGCACGCTGCTCCAGGCCGCGGGCACCGATTCCGCCGTCATCGAGCCGCAGCTCGCCGAGCAGCTCGTATCCGAAGCGCGCGCGGCGTCGGAGAAGCAGGAGCAGTTCGGCCTGCCCGCGTGCCTCCTCGTGCCGGCGCAGTTGCGCGTGCTGCTTTCGCGTTTCCTGCGCCGCGCCATCCCGCAGCTCAAAGTCATGTCGCACGCCGAAATTCCTGACACGCGTGCCATCAAGGTCGTATCCATAGTGGGGAACCAGTCATGAGAACGCACAGATTCGTCGGCGCCACGTCGCGCGAAGTCCTGCACAAGGTGAAGCAGGCCCTCGGGGACGACGCGCTCATCCTCTCCAACCGCACGCACGACGGCGGCATCGAGATCGTCGCGGCCGCGGCTGCGGAGATGGACTTCGCCGGCCGTGACGATCGCGTGCGCGCTGAAGCGCCTGCCGTGGTCCGCCGCAACGCCGAGCGGCCCGGCCGCGAGCGCTTCGCAGCGGCCATCGCGGCCGACCGGCCCGCCGACCGCTTCGCGCAGGAGCTTGCGGCCGAGCAGCACGTCGAGCTCGAAGACGACGATGCGCACGGCGTGCAGCCGGAAATCAGCGCGGCGTTTCTCGATTTCGTGCGCAAGAACGAGCGTGCGCAGTTCGCGCCGGTCAGCGTTTCGCATGAGCGCGTCGAAAACCGGGGTCTGACCCCGAACGGCCGGGGTCAGACCCCTGCGCCGGTAGCCCCCGCGCCGGCTGTCGCGATCCCTGTCGCGGTGACCACCGCGGCGATGTCCATTCCCGCGCTCGTATCGGCCGCGGTGACGCGCTCGACGATGAGCCCCGCGATCGTCGTCTCGTCGCTGCCGGTGCAGTCGGCGGCGCCTGCGGCGGTGTCGAGCTGGCCCGCGGCGATGGCACCGGCCGCGCCTGCGGCGTCTTTGAGCGTGCCGGCCGCGAACCCTGCGGTTCAAGCCCCTGCCGCGGCGGCCGCGGCGCGAGTCTCGCCGAGCATCGACGGCATCATGAGCGAGATCCAGAACCTCAAAGCCGCGCTCCAGCGCGACATCAAAGCGATCGGCTCGACCGACGCGGCAACGTCGGGCGCCGGCAAGTCGGCCGTGATGCACGAGCTGCTGAGCGCGGGTTTCAGCGCGCAGCTCTCGCGCCGTGCGGCTGATGAAGTCTGCGCGATCGACCCCGATCCCACGATCGAGGCGGTCGCCGAATGCCTCGAGCGCGAGCTGTGGGTCGCCGGCGCCGACGAGATCATCAACAACGGCGGCGTCTACGCGCTGGTCGGCCCGACCGGCGTCGGCAAGACCACCACCGTGGCGAAGCTCGCTGCCCGCGCCGTGGTCCGCTTCGGTGCTTCGAAAGTCGCACTCCTGACGACCGACGGTTATCGCGTCGGCGCGCACGACCAGCTGCGCATCTACGGTCGCATCCTCGGCGTTCCGGTGCACGCGATCCGCGACGGCAACGATCTCGCCCAGGTGCTCGCCAGCCTCGAAGACCGCCACCTCGTGCTGATCGACACGATCGGCATGAGCCAGCGCGACCGTGCGCTCGCCGAGCAGGCCGCGATGCTCGCCGGCAGCGGCGACATCAAGCGCCTGCTGATGGTCCAGACCACCGCGAATGCGCGCACGCTCGAGCAGGTCGTCACCGCGTACAAGAAAACCGGCATCGACGGCTGCATCCTCACCAAGACCGACGAAGCGGCGAGCATCGCGCCCGCGCTCGACGTGGTGATCCGCCACCAGCTTCCGGTGCACTACGTCACCGACGGCCAGCGCGTTCCCGAAGACCTGCAGCTGCCCGATGCGGCGGCGCTGGTGCGCGAAGCGCTGCAGCCCGCGGCCGACGACGAGGCTTTCGATCTCGCGCCCGACGAGCTTCCTTTCATGATGCCTTCGACAGGCGAGCTGTCGAAGGCGTCATTCTTGGTGCCGGCGGCGACGTCGCTCGCAGCGGGGGTGTCCCTTGGTTAACCTGAAGAGCGACCAGGCCGAAGGCCTGCGCCGCATCCTGTCCTTCTCGCGTGCGCGAACGATCGCGGTGGTCGCGGCCAATCGCGGCGCGGGCGCGACGAGCTGCGTCGTGAACCTCGGGCGCGCGCTGGCGCGCCAGGGGAGGCGAGTGCTCGTCGTCGACGAGAACTTCTCGAACCAGAACGTCGCGCAGTCGCTCGGCCTGCGTCCCCGCTTCGATCTGAAGCACGTGATCGGCGGCGAGTGCACCGTGGGCGAGGCGCTGCTCAAAGGTCCCGGCGGTCTCGCGCTGCTCTCGGCGTCGCGCGCCGCCCATGCGCTGCCGCGGCTCGACTCGGTATCGGAGCGCCGCGCGGTCGCGTGTTTCGCCGAGCTCGACGACGCGGCCGACATCGTGCTCCTCGACGTGCGCAACGACGCGCACGAGCCTTCGGCTTTCGCGGCCGCGGCGCAGGAAGTGATCGTCGTCGTCTCGCCGGGGCCGTCGTCGATCACCGGCGGCTACAGCGCGATCAAGCGCATGAGCCGCACGCACGGCCGCAAACGTTTTCGCCTGCTGGTCAACCGCGCGAGCGACGCGCAGACCCCGCAGCTCATACACAAGAACATGGCGCATGCAGCCAGCAAGCATCTCGACGTGGCGCTCGAAGCGATGGGCGCGATTCCGCACGACACGGCAGTGAGCGATGCGGCTCACAGCTTTCTTCCCGCCGTGGATGCATCACCCTACGCCGACGCGTCGCGTCGTTTCGTCGAGGAGGCGAGCGCGATGTTGCGCTGGTCCGCCCCGCACGACGACGCGAGCCGCCTCGACACCTTCATGCAACGTGCCATCTACGGAAGTCGGCTCTTCGCAGCCGGCGCAGGAGCCTGATCATGTATGTCGCCACCACCGAACAAGAAGTCGAAGTCCGTGTCCGCGAGCTCGCACCGCTCGTCAAACGAATCGCCCACCACATGATGGCCGCGCTGCCGCCTTCGGTCGAGATCGACGACGTCATCCAGTCCGGAATGATGGGGCTGCTCGACGCCGCGCGACGCTATCAGGAATCCGAAGGCGCGCAGTTCGAAACCTACGCGGTACAGCGCATCCGCGGCGCAATGCTCGACGGGCTGCGCCAGTGCGACTGGCTGCCCAGGGGTGTGCGCCGCAGCCTGCGCGGAGTCGAAAAGATGATCTCGCGCCTCGAGCAGCAGAACGGCCGCGCGCCGTCCGAAGCCGAGCTCGCGAAAGCCCTCGACATGCCGCTTGCCGAATACCAGCGCCTGCTGCAGGACGCGCGCGGCTACCAGATCGTCAGCTACGAAGACTTCAGCGCCGACGACGACGACTCTTTCCTCGACCGCTACGCGATCGACCACGACGCCGACCCGCTGCACGTGCTCGAAGACCGCGGCCTGCGCGAAGCGCTCGTCGAAGGCATCGACGAGCTTCCCGAGCGCGAGAAGCTGGTCATGGGCCTTTACTACGAGCAGGAGCTCAACCTGCGCGAGATCGGCGAAGTGCTCGGCGTGAGCGAGTCGCGCGTGTGCCAGATTCATACGCAAGCGATCGCACGCTTGCGTGTCAGACTGCGGGAAACCGCCTAGCGGCGGTTTGGCAGTCCGACGCCAAGCGCGCTCATTCGCTCTGCGGTAGACGACTCAGAGGGAAACCAAGGTTTCCCTCGCTGCGCTCGGCTCGCCAATTACCACTCAGAGGGAAACCAAGGTTTCCCTCCGAGACCTCCTTTCCTTCGGCTCGCTTGCGCTCGCTCTGCCGCCTTTGAGCACAGCGCTTAAGGGCGCTTGTCATTGCGAGGAGCGAATCGCGACGAAGCAATCCCGGAGCGTCCGTCAAACGCTCCCTCGCCCCACGCGAGTGAGGAGAGGGTTGGGGTG
>JAQGNC010000346.1 GCA_028292065.1 Betaproteobacteria bacterium | reverse complement strand
AGTGAAGCGCGTCGACAACATCCATTCTTCGCACCTTATTGGTATTGCGAGGCCAACCGTGCGTATGTTCTGTGGAACCTCTCCGCCCGCCGAGGCTGTTCCATTTTGTTCGTTGATAGAATTTATCACCACAACGCCTTTAATGCTCACGCAGCCTAAGTCGCGCTTGACAGCAGCAGTCTCAGCGGTTGCCGGTGGCGCGAGTACGTAGGCGATGACTACCGGGCGGTGCAGGCATGGATGAAACCGAAATCGTCGCGCATGCCTTCGAGCGCGGCACCACGACGTTCATGGGGCTCGAGCTTTACGTCGCGCCGGGCGCGCTCGTGCCGCGCGCCGAGACCGAGCTGCTCGGCAACACCGCGGTCGAGGCGCTCCAACGCATGGGTGCGCCCTCGCGCGCCATCGACATGTGCTGCGGTGCGGGCAATCTCGCCTGCGCAGTCGCGCAGCACGTTGCCGACGCTCGCGTGTGGGCTGCCGATCTCACCACGCCGTGCGTGCAGATCGCGCAGCGCAACGTCGAGCGCCTCGGACTCGCCGATCGGGTATTCGTGCATCAGGGCGATCTCTTCGCGGCGTTCGACGGCCTCGGTCTCGAAGGCACGATCGACGCGGTCGTGTGCAATCCGCCTTACATTTCGGACAAGCGTCTCGAAGGCGAGCGCGCGGTCCTGCTCGATCTCGAGCCGCGTGAAGCTTTCGCCGCGGGCCCGTACGGCCTCGGCATCCACGTGCGCGTCGTGAAGGACGCGCTCGCGTTCCTGCGGCCGGGCGGCGTGCTGCTCTTCGAAGTGGGTCTCGGACAGGACCGGCAGGTGACGATACTTTTCGACCGCGCCCGCGAATACGAAGGCATTGCGGTCGCACAAAACGCCGCCGGCGAAGGCCGCGTGGTGCTGGGATACCGCAAGAGCGCATGACCGATTCCGCAGTGACAGCATTCCGACCGCCCGCGGCAAGGGCTCGCCGATGAGCTATGCCGCCGAGATCGCGCGATCGGTCGTGCGCTACGAGCCGGGCGACCGCGAAGCGCTTTGCGCCTTCCAGCGCGAGTACTTCGGCGCCGACTCGCGCCACTGCGACGACCGCTTCTTCGAATGGCTTTTCGAGCGCAACCCGCACCGCGATCCCGAAGGCGCTTCCCTGTGGCTCTGCAAGCGCGACGGTGTCGTGGTCGCGCAGCAGGCGAGCATCCCGACGAGGCTCAAGATCGGCGACTCGGAGGAGCGCGCGGCGTGGCTCATCGACTGGATGGTGCACCCGGAGTGGCGCTTGAAAGGGGTGTCGCCGGCGCTCTTCGCGGCGAACGCCGGCAGCACCGACATCATGCTCGGCCTCGGCCTGGAGGACATGGCGTACCGCAGCGTGCGCCGCGCGGGATGGCACGACGCCGGCCGGCTCTCGCTCTTCGTGCGGCCGCTCGACGCCGCTGCGAGCGCCAAACTCCTCAACCTGCCGCCGGTGCTGGGAAAGCTCGCGCCGAGGTTCGTCGTCGGCGGCAGCGCGCGCTTCGTGGCGGGGCTGCGCGGCGTGATCGCCCGGGTCTCGCTCGAGTCGGTCAAAGCGTTCGACGAGCGCGCCGAGGCGCTGTGGCACGACGTGAGCCGCGAGCACCCGGTGGTGGCGAAACGCGATTTCGAAACCCTGCGCTGGCGCTTCGACGAAGGCCCGCACCGCGTGTTCTACGACCGCTATTACCTCACGCGCAAAGGCGCGGTCGTCGGCTATGCCGTCGTGCGCGTGACCGACTGGAAAGGTCATCGCATCGGGCGCGTCGTCGATTATTTCACCCGGCGGCGCTGGGTCGCGCCGCTGCTCGCGCTCGTGATCGGCGAGCTCGACAGGAAAGGCGTGGCCGCGGTGTTTCTCGAGCAGTGGGACCCGCGCGCGGAGTACGTGCTGCGCACGCTCGGCTGCGTGCGCGCGAGACCTTCGCACCGCTTCATGTTCAAAGCGCGCGAGCCCGCGCTGGCGGGCGTCGCCCCGACGCTGATGCAAGCGGCCAACTGGTTCGTGACGCCGGCGGACTCGGACTTCGATCACATCCTGATCGAGGCTTCTAAGATCGGCGGCTGACCCTGCTTCAGCGCACGACGAGACCGGGATTTGCTAGGGGGTTTGAGCCCGGTTTGGTCTTGGCCCGAAGCAAACCGGGGTCTGACCCCAAAAGTGCCGGGGTCAGACCCCCAAGACCCGGCGGCTGACCCTGCTTCAGCGCACGACGAGAGAGCGCGCGCGCCCGGGATTTGCTCGGGGTCAGACCCCGGTTGTTTGGGGTCTGACCCCGGTTTGATCTTGGCCCGAAGCAAACCGGGGTCTGACCCCAAAAGTGCCGGGGTCAGACCCCAGGACCGGCGGCTGGCCCTGCTTCAGCGCACGACGAGGACCGGGATTTTCGAGTGCGTCAGCACTTTCGAGGTCTCGCTGCCCAGCAGCAGGCCTGACAGCCCGCGGCGTCCGTGCGAGGCCATCAGGATGAGGTCGCACTTGCGTTTCTTCGCGGCCTCGATGATCTGCTCGTAAGGCACGTCCCCGGTGACCGCGACGCCCTCGTATTTCACGCCGGCGGCGCGGGCGCGCTCGCCGATCCTGTCCAGCAGCTTCTGCGCGCGCGCTTTCGATTCCTTCTCGTAGCGGCGCTTGATGTCGACGGTGTTCGGCAGGACGAAGCTCTCGTCGGCCATGATGCGAAATTCGGGAATCACGTGCAGGCTCGTCACGCGCGCGCCGAGCGACTCCGCGAGCTCGATGCCGCGCTGTATCGCGCGATCTGACAGCTTGGAACCGTCGGTGGGCAGCAGGATGTGCTTGAACATGGCGCGCCTCCTTTGTTGTTCGGATCGGGACTCGCGAGCATAGCATCGCCGTCACCGCGCGATGGATGGCGGCTGCGTGCTGGAGCGGGGATTATTCGGCTGCGACTCGGGGTCTGCAGCGGGCGGGCGGCCGACGCCACCCCGTAACGAACAAGCGCAAAGAGCCGTGCGGCTCAGTGGGTCCTGCTCAGGCGGTGCGGGGGGATCGGCAACGCGACGACTTCGATGCCTTCGTCGCGCAGCGCGTCGACTTCCTTGGCGCTGGCGCTGCCGCGGATGTGGCGCTCGGGCGCTTCCTTGTAATGGATCTTGCGCGCTTCTTCCGGGAAGGCGCGGCCGACGTCCACCGTCGTTTCGACGACTTTGTCGATGAGGTGCGCGAGCAGTTCGGCACCGAGGTTCGCATACTGGCGCGGCACGCCTTTGGACGGCTGCCCGGCGCCTTCGCCATTGCGCTCGGCGCTCCCGGTGCTCACGTGGGGGGCGTGAGGCAGGCGCGATACCCTGTCGCTGCCGCACAGCGGGCAGCTCAGCTGCTTCGCGCTCGTCTGGCGCTCGAATTCCTCGGCGGACGCAAACCAGCCTTCGAAGCGGTGTTCGTTGGTGCAACCCAGGTTGTAGACGATCACGTTTGAATCCTTGATTCGCGGAAGCGGAGCGGCCCGTGCGGTGATATCGGCCGTGTGGAGCAAAAGCGCACCCGCGTCACTGCAATGATGCCACAAACGGCCCCCGCCACAAAATCTCCGTCCTTGCGTTACGCCTGACCACAAGATATAGGGGGTCGACCGGTAGAAGCCACAACAAAGGCGATGCTGCCTAGCGCAGCGGGGACCGTAAGCGCCACGCCCTGATCGTGAGGTAGCCGCCGAGCATGCCGCCGAGGTGGGCGAAATGGGCCACGCCCTGCTGGGTCCCGGTGACGCCGAGGAAAAGCTCGAGCGCGCCGTACAGGGTCACGAAGAGCCACGCCGGCATCGGGATCGGCGGAAAGATCAGCATGACCATGCGCCGCGGGAAATAAAGCCCGAACGCGAGCAACAGCCCGAAGACGCCTCCCGAGGCCCCGACGGTGGGGATCGGCGGGAGGTTGCCGAGCATCGACATCGCGAGCTGGGCGAGTCCGGCGCTGAGCACGCACACGAAGTAATACGTCGCGAACCGGCGCGGGCCGAAGACCCGCTCCAGGTCCGAGCCGAACATGTACAGCGCGAGCATGTTGAACAGCAGATGGGTCAGGCCGCCGTGCAGAAAGCCGTAAGTGATGAGCTGCCACGGCTGGAACGAGATCTCGGATGAATAGGCGCTGGCGTTCAGCGGCCACAGCGCGAACCAAGTCGTCATGACCGGGTCTGCGATCATCTGGAGCAGAAAGCCGGCGACGTTCGCGATCAGCAGAGCCTGGGTGACGGGGGTCATGAGATCAAGCCGAATGAAGAGGGATGCGGCCCCTACGCTACAGCACGAGCGGTGCCCGGAGTATTGGGCGCGGCCGCGGCCATGAACGCTGCCGTTCCCGTTCGACTGCGGCACAGTCAGCGCGAACCGGTCTGTGAACGTCTAGCGGAATCACGTGCTTCGACAAGCCGGTCCTGAGCCTCGAAGGCCTCGGCACGAACGGCCGTTCAGGTTCTGCAGACCTGTGGGCGGCCTCATCAGCGCCGTGCCGCCGCGGGCGCGGCGCCCCGCCCTATCCCGTAGTACTCGAATCCGGCCGCGGCGAGATCGGCGGGATCGTACTGGTTGCGCCCGTCGAAGACCGTCGGCGCGCGCAGCTTCTTCTTCACCACGCCCAAATCGGGGTTCCTGAACTGCTTCCACTCGGTGACGAGGAGCAGTGCGTCGCAGCCTTCGAGCGCTTCGTACTGATCGGTGCAGAACACGAGCTGGCGGCTGTCGACGAGCTGCGGCGAAACCGAATTGCGGATGTTCTCCGCCGCGATCGGGTCGTACGCGCGCACTTTGGCGCCGGCGCCGGTCAACAGGTCGATCAGGGTCAGCGACGACGCTTCGCGGATGTCGTCGGTGTCGGGCTTGAAGGACAAGCCCCACATCGCGAACGACTTGCCTTTGAGGTCTGCACCGTAGCGCGCGACCACCTTGTCGAAGAGCTTGCGCTTCTGCCGCGCGTTGCGCTCCTCGACCGCTTCGAGGATGCCGGCGTCGGCGTTGATCCCTTTGGCGGTGTGGATGAGCGCCTTGATGTCCTTGGGAAAGCACGACCCGCCGTAGCCGCAG
Source organism: Betaproteobacteria bacterium (assembly GCA_028292065.1). Taxonomy (GTDB): domain Bacteria; phylum Pseudomonadota; class Gammaproteobacteria; order Burkholderiales; family SG8-41; genus JAQGMV01. The sequence goes on along the minus strand of JAQGNC010000346.1, from coordinate 2,953 downwards.
CCGGCGTAAAGGAACGAGCGCCCGATGCGCGAATCGGACCCGACTCCCGCGCGCACTTTCTCGACGTCGACGCCGAGCGCGTCGCAGAACTCGGCGATCTCGTTCATGAACGAGATCTTGGTCGCGAGCAGCGCGTTCGACGCGTATTTCGTCATCTCGGCTTCGCGCGGGCGCATGACGAGCACGCGGTCATGGTTGCGCTGGAACGGTGCGTAGAGCTTGCGCAGCACGGTCTCCGCGCGCGCGCTTTCGCAGCCGATGACGATGCGCTCGGGCTGCATGAAATCCTGGATGGCTGCGCCCTCTTTCAGGAATTCGGGATTGCTCACCACGTCGAACTCGACCGATGCGCCGCGCTTGTCGAGCTCGGCTTTGATGAGCTCGCGGTTGCGGTCGGCGGTGCCCACGGGGACGGTCGACTTGGTGATGATGACCGACGCTCGCTCGATGACGCGGCCGATCTCGGCTGCGACGCCGTACACGTAGGACATGTCGGGCGAGCCGTCGTCAGACGGCGGTGTGCCCACCGCGATGAAGAACACTTCGGACTGCGACGCCGCGGCGGCGAGCGACGTGCTGAACGACAGGCGCCCCGCTTTGACGTTGCTCTCGATCATCCGGTCGAGCCCCGGCTCGTGTATCGGCACGATCCCCGCTTCCAGCATGCGCAGCTTGGCGGGATCGGACTCGACGCACAGCACGCGGTTGCCCATCTCGGCGAATCCGGCCGCCGACACGAGCCCGACGTAACCTGCTCCTACGATAGTGATGTTCACTTGCGCTCTTCCCTGAAAGTCATGAATGTGCGGCGCGCGGTGCGGCAGTTGCGGCGTGCTGATGCCGGGCGTGCCAGTCCCACGCGGTTTGAACGATGCTGCGTAAGCCCGAGTGCTGCGGGCGCCAGCCGAGGACCTCGGCTGCGCGGCGTGCGTCCGCGACGAGCTCGGGAGGGTCGCCCGCGCGCCTCGCCTTCTCGCGGATTGCAAAATCGCGGCCGGCGACCTCGCGCACCATCGCGATCACTTCGCGCACCGAGCACCCCGACCCGGTCCCGAGATTGAGCGCTCCGCTGCTCGCGCCTTCGTCCAGTTTTTCCAGCGCGCGCACGTGTGCGTCGGCGAGATCGGCGACGTGGATGTAATCGCGAATCGCGGTGCCGTCGGCCGTCGGGTAATCGGTGCCGTAGATGTCGATGGCGTCGCGCAAGCCGAGCGCCGCCTGGATCGCGAGCGGGATGAGATGGGTCTCGGGCGTGTGATCCTCGCCGATCTCGCCTTCGGGGTCCGCGCCCGCGGCGTTGAAATAGCGCAGCGCCATCCACTTCAGCCCGTGCGCGTTTTCCCACCATCGCATCATTTTTTCCACGAACAGCTTCGACTCGCCGTACGGATTGATCGGGCGCTGCGGCGTGTCTTCGCTCATCGGCACGCTCTCGGGCATGCCGTAAGTCGCACACGTCGAAGAAAACACCAGGGTGCGCACGTCGGCTGCGCGCATCGCTTCGAGCAGCGCGAGGCTGTTCGCGGTGTTGTTGTGGAAGTATTTGTAAGGCTGGGTCATCGACTCGCCGACGTAGCAGTAACCGGCGAAGTGCACGACCGCCGAAATCGCGTAGTCGGAGAGGGTCTGCGCGAGCAGATCGGCGTCGGCGAGGTCCCCTGCCACGAACGGTCCCCATCTGACGGCCGAGCGGTGGCCGTGGACGAGGTTGTCGTAGCACACCGGCAGGTAACCCGCGCGCGCGAGCGCCTTGCACGTGTGGCTGCCGATGTAGCCTGCGCCGCCGGTGACGAGTACGGCCTGGCGGGCACGCCTCGTCGACGGCGAAGCATCTGTCGTGGCTTCAGTCATGATTGAGGGTTACTCGTATGGTGCCCGGAGCCGGAATCGAACCGGCATGGCCGGTTAAGGCCGAGGGATTTTAAGTCCCTTGTGTCTACCAATTTCACCATCCGGGCGCATCGCGGGCGTCAGTGCCGGGATGGACCGAGCTTTAGGCAGCGCCTGAGTTTATCGGAGCTTGTGCGGAAGCGCGAGCGCGGGGGGTGGGCGCAATACGGGCGAAATGCCGCTCCGGCGGCGGTAACGGCAAGATCAGTCGCCGTGATCCGCATAATCGTTCCAGATGTCGACCGCGTACCCGCGCGGCATGTGGTCGAGCAGGAAGTGCGGCGCGCGCAAGAGCGCGCCGGTGCGCAAGCCGTTGACGACCTCGAGCACGTGCAGCGGGTCTCCGACGAGCTGGGTGAAGAAGTGTGCAAGCGCCGGCGCCGCATTCGCGATCGAACCGTCGGGCGCGATGTGGCGCAGCCCGCCGGTGTGTTTGTAGGGTAAAGGCAGCGGCGGCGGCACGTGCGTGACGATGTCCGCGTCATTCACGTAGCGCACGCTGCCGCCGTCGAAGCGCGAGTCGAACGCGCGAGCGAAAGCCGCATCGCCCACACGCGGGCAGCCGACGGTGCACACGCCGCTGGTCGCAGCGAAGCGCTCGGCCGCGAGCGTCGCGAGCGCGGCGCCGAGGCTGTGGCCCGTGAACCACACCGAGCGCGACCCGGAGAGCGACTGAAGCCGGTCGTGCACGCGAGGCCACACGCGCTCGAAAGCGTCCTTGAAGCCTGCGTGCACGCGGGTTCCCGGCCCGTGAGGCACGAGCCTGAAGCACGCATCGTCGAAGAGGTCGCGCCGGTCGTCCGACTCGGTGCCGCGGAACGAGACGAGTACGAAGTCCTGCGTCCACGCGACGTAGCATTGCACCTCGTTTTCGAAGACGAGCTCCGCAGTCAGTCCCGCCGACGCGAACCGCGGGACCGCCCCGTCGGGGTCCCAGTACGCCAGCAACGCAGCGTCCGCGAGCCACCATGCGTTGCGGCGCCCCATCGTGTCAGCACGCGCGATGAAAGGATGCGCGGCGCTGTCGGCGAAATGCACGTAAGCCGCATCCTGCTCGGGATGA
>JAQGNC010000342.1 GCA_028292065.1 Betaproteobacteria bacterium | reverse complement strand
CGACCAACACCCGGGTGCGTCAGCTCAGGGGTCCGTGCAGCCGGCTCGGCTCCCGATGGCGGTCGATCCAGTAACCCCAGGGGACGAACACCCACAGCGCGAGACTCGCCACCGCGAGCATGCGCTCGCTGTGCGGGGCGGGCCCGAAGAGCGCCGCGAAAAAAATCACGACGAGCACTGCCACCATGGCTGCGAGCGCGCGGGTGCCCGAGCGCTCACGCGGCCGCGTCACCCGCGTGTACATGACGACGCCGGCGATGAGCAGCGAGATCTCGAGGAAGATCGTGAGCCCGACCGAGTTCCACAGCCCGAAACCGATCTTCATCGACGAGCCGGGCCACAGCGGAAGGTCGGCGCGATGTACCGGGACATCGAGCAGCCAGTGCAGCACCACCGCGGCGCCGATTGCGATCGCGCCGCGCGGATAACGGCGAAACACGTGATATCCGCCGCCGAACACCGCCCCCCACACCAATGCGGCGAGAAGGCTGTGCGTAATCGGATAGCTTTCGAAGTCCAGCGGGCTCGCCGCCATGAGCCCCGGGACGATGTGAACGCGCTCCCATCCAAGGAGCAGAAACACCGGCCACAGCAGGTCCAGCAACTGCGCAGCGAGGATCAGCGTGCCGAGGGAAGTTCGTGGGGCGTAACGTTTCGCCGCAAAAGCGACTGCATAGTGGCCGAGGAGCATGCCGGGATCATACCGAAGAACGGTCGAAGCCGCTGCGGCGCACGTCGGCATGCATCGCCTGCAGCCGGTGGTCGGCCTCGGATCAAACCGGGGACACGCAGGGGACTGACCCCGGTTTTGCCTGGTTTTGTTTACGGGGGTCGGTCCCCGGTTTGATCTCAGGGGTGAGCACCGGCTGCGAACTGCTCTGTTTCAGAGCAGTTCGATGCCGTCGAGCTCTCGCGCGCAGGTGTGCCTGATGATTTCGACGAACTCGGCCATGTAGGGGCGGGCAGCGTCGGCGCGGTTGGCGATCGCGTAAAGCTCGCTCATCAGCCCGCTCTTCCCTACGCGCCGCGCGAGGACGTAGTCGTGATCGACGTAGCTTTTGACACCCCAGTTCGGCAGCGCCGCCACGCCGCGCCGACTCGCGACGAGCTGAAGGATCGCGATCGTGAGCTCCGCGGTGCGGCGCTGAAGCTTCACCCCGGCGGGCTCGAGGACTTCGCGGATGAGATCGATCCGCTGCGGCGGCACGGGGTAGGTGATCAGGGTCTCGCCACGCAGGTCCTCGGCGTCGATTCGGCGGCTCGCGCGCAGCCGGTGCTCTTTCGCCATCACCACGACGATCTCGTAGCGGAAGAGCGGCGCGACGTGAAAGCCGCTGCGCTTCTGCGGCCGCGAGCCGATCACCAGGTCCGCTTTGCCGCTCGCGAGCAGGTCTATCGGATTCGGGTGAAAGCCGGCGACGAGGTCGACTTCGACTTCGGGCCAGCGATGCCTGAACTCGTCCATCACCGGCATGAGCCAGTCGAAGCACGTGTGGCATTCGAGCGCGATCCGCAGCTCGCCGCGGGTGTCGTCCTTCAGCCGGATCAGGTCGCGCTCCGCTTCGGCGACCGCGGCGGTGACGGCTTTCGCCAGCGCGAGCAGCCGCTCGCCGGCCGGGGTGAACTTGACGCCCTGCCGCGAGCGCTCGAACAGGGTCACGCCGTAATGCGACTCGAGCGCGCGCACCTGGTGCGACAGCGCCGACTGGGTGAGGTGCACGCGCTCGGCGGCGGTCGAGATCTTGCGCGAGTCGGCGATGGCGGCGAGGGACTTGAGGTGTCTGATCTCGATCATATGCTTAAGACCACAGCAGGAAAGAAGGACGCGAAGGAAAAACCAGGGACGCAAAGTAAGCGAATGTCGGGGACGCGAAGGAGGCGAATGTCGGATGCACGCGGCCGTTCAAGATGTCCCACTTTGCGACCGTGTTTTTTCCTTTGCGTCCTGATTGCCGCTTTTGCTTGATGAATTTAATTCATGTAACAGTGAAAACGTATCGTTTGATTCATTCTAGCGTGTCCGCGAGACTGCGTGGCTGTTCACGGAGAGCAACATGCCACGCACACACATACTCGGTTTTCCCCGCATCGGTTCGCGCCGCGAGCTCAAGGTCGCACTCGAGACATACTGGCGCGACGGCGACGAGCGCGCGCTGCGCGAGGGCGCGAGCGCGCTGCGACGGCGTCACTGGACGCTGCAGCGCGACGCAGGTCTCGACTGCGTGACGGCCGGAGACTTCGCTTTCTACGACCACGTGCTCGACCACGCTTCGATGCTCGGCGCACTGCCGGAGCGCTTCGGGTTCGATGCGCAGAGCCTCACGCTGGCGCAGTATTTCGAGCTCGCTCGCGGCAACGCCGGTCAGCCGGCGATGGAGATGACGAAGTGGTTCGATACCAACTACCACTACCTCGTCCCGGAACTCGGCCCCGATTCGAGCTTCGAGGGCGGCGCGAGCATGCTCCTCGCCGACGTCGAGGAAGCCGCCGCGCTCGGGCACGCGGTGAAGCCCGTGCTCATCGGCCCGGTGACTTTTCTGTGGCTCTCGAAAAGCACCACGGCCGGATTCGACCGGCTGAGCCTGCTGCCGCGGCTCGTCGCGGCGTACGAGCGCGTGCTGAGACAGCTCGAGACGCTCGGCGTGGAATGGGTGCAGGTCGACGAGCCCGCGCTGTGCACCGACCTGTCCGCCGAGTGGCTGACCGCGTTCGACTTCGCCTACGCAGCGCTCTCACGCACCCGCGTGAAGCTGCTGCTCGCCACCTACTTCGGCAGCACTGCCGAGTACGCGCCGCGCATCGCCGCGCTGCCGGTGCAGGGTTTCCACATCGACTTGGTTCGCGCCCCCGAACAGGCGGACGAATGGCTCGAGCACATCCCCCGCCATGCCGTCGTGTCCGCGGGCATCGTGGACGGCCGCAACGTCTGGCGTACCGACCTGCGCCGCGCGCTCGACGTGCTGCGTCCGCTGCACGAGCGGTTCGGCGAGCGTCTCTGGCTCGCGCCGTCGTGCTCCCTGCTGCACGTGCCGGTGTCGCTCGATCACGAGCATCAGCTCGACGCCGAAGTGAAGCCGTGGCTTGCGTTCGCCGCGGAAAAGCTCGATGAGCTCTCGCTGCTCTCTCGCGCG
>JAQGNC010000510.1 GCA_028292065.1 Betaproteobacteria bacterium | reverse complement strand
CACGAAAATCCTGAATGGGAGCCCGGCTGGAAAACAGGTGAGACTTCCGCCCGACGCGGCCTAGGAGTTTGTCCTACAAGACCGCCGAGCCCGAGACGCACGGGTCCGACCCTGGTGCGCTTTCGAGAGGGGTCTGACCCTTTCGAAAGCACACCGGGGTCAGCCCCCGAACAGCGGGGGTCTGACCCCGGCTTTTTGGGGTCAGACCCCGGTTTTGAATCCGCTCGACAGCACACCAGGGTCAGACCCCAAAAAAACCGGGGTCTGACCCTGCCGATTTCGAAGAGCGGCAGGAAAACCGCCCTACTCCCGGCTTTGTCCGCGCGGCGCGCTTGATACGCTGCGAAGCGCTGGGGAAAAGTCGCGCCGCTGTAGGGAATCCGTGTCGATTCAAGCCTTTTGCACGAATCGCTCAAGAAACCGCAGCCGCGCGCCGTAACCCATCTAGCGCCGCTCAGCCTTGACTGGCGGAAGCATTTAACAGCCATTCGTTGACGTCGCTCCCAGAGGAACCCATGTTGAAAAATCTGAAAATCTCCACGCGGCTGAGGCTCATGGCCGTGCTCCCGCTCATCTTCCTGCTGGCGGTCTCGGCATTTGCATGGTCGGGCCTGCGCCTCGGCGCACAGGGGCTGAAGACGGTGCAGTCCGACAGCGACGCCGGCGCCCTGCTCTCCGGCATCGTGACCGACATGTTTCGCATCCGCATGCTGCTGTCGAACGCGATCATCGTCGACGATTCGGACGAGCGCTCGAGCAACATCAAAGCCGCCGACGAGCGCATGACCGAGATCATGAAGAGCTGGAACACCTACATCGATCACGGGATGACCCCGGCCGAGAAAGAGCTTGCCGACAAGGCGGGCAAGGATCTCGACCAGATGCTCGACGGCACCGCCCAGCCGACGATCGTCGCGCTGCGCCGCGGTGACAAGGAAGCCGCGACCACCCGCCTCATGAATACCGAAGCGCGCGAGCTCGTCGGCCGGGTGCGCGACCAGTTCATCGCGCTCCAGGACATGCAGCGCAAGAACGGCCACACGCTCTACGTCGCCGCCGAGCAGCGCTCGATGGTGCTCACTTACGCGATCATCGGCCTCTTCGCCGCCGCCGCCCTGATCCTCGGCGTGTTCAGCTGGCTCACGGTGCGCGCGATCCGCCGCCCGGTCGAAAGCATGCGCGCAGCGCTCGTCGCCGCGCAGCAGTCGAGCGACCTCACCCAACGCGTCACCGTCACCGGCCGCGACGAAGTGAGCGAGATGGGACGCGCTTTCAACGCGCTGATGGAAAGCCTCCAGCACACGCTGAACCAGGTGAGCGCCGACGCCCTCGAAGTCTCCAGCGCCGCCACCCAGATGGCGACCGCTTCCACGCAGATGACCGAAACCTCGCGCGTGCAGTCCGAGTCCGCCGCCTCCACCGCGGCCGCGGTCGAGGAAGTGACCGTCAGCATCAACCAGGTCGCGGACAACACCCGTGAGACCCGCACCGTCTCCGAGCAGGCCGCAGAGCTTTCGATGCAGGGCGAGAAGAGCGCCCGCGCCGCCGCCGAGCAGATGACCGGGACCGCGCAATCGGTCGGCCACTCGATGCAGCTGATCGAGAAGCTCTCCCAGCGCTCGAACGAGATCTCCGGCATCGTCAAAGTGATTCGCGACATCGCCGAGCAGACCAACCTCCTCGCGCTCAACGCCGCGATCGAAGCGGCGCGCGCCGGCGAGCAGGGCCGCGGCTTCGCGGTCGTCGCCGACGAAGTGCGCAAGCTCGCCGAGCGCACCTCGAGCTCGACTTCCGAAATCTCCGGGATGATCGACGCGATCCAGAGCGAAGTCGGCCGTGCGGTGGAAAACCTCAAGACCAACAACGAGCAGGTCGCGCAGGGCAAATCGCTCGCCGAAGAAGTCGCGGCGACGCTCAAACGCATCAACGAAGGGGCACGCGTGACGATGGAGCGCATCAACGACATCAGCTCCGCCGCCGCCGAGCAGGGCACCGCCTCCAACGACATCGCGCGCAACGTCGAGAAGATCGCGCAGATGACCGAAGAGACGAGCGCCGCGATCTCGCAGGCTTCGACGACCGCGCAGCAGCTCGAGGCCCTGGCCTCCAAGCTGCACTCCGAAGTCGCGCAGTTCAAGACTGCTTAGCGCCTCGGCGCAAAGCAGTCGGTTCAAGCCTGCTTGGCGCAACGTGCAGCACACCCCGGCCCGTTTGGTCCGGGGCGACTCGCAACGCAACGAAGCTCGAGACCCATGTCTGAATTACTGAAAAGCATCGACGCGCGCACCAAGCTCGCGGGCACGAACAAGCTCGAGATCCTCATGTTCACGCTGGGCGAGGATGGCGAGAGCGGCCGCCGCGAAGTCTTCGGCGTCAACGTGTTCAAGGTGCGCGAAGTCATGCGCACCCCCGCGATCACCCGCGCGCCCGAAATGCCGCCCGCGGTCGAAGGGATGGTGAGCCTGCGCGGCAAGCTCGTGCCGGTGATGGACCTGGCCAAGTACGCCGGCGTGCAGGTCGCGAAGAAACCCGAGATCATGATCGTCACCGAGTACAACGGCCAGACGCAGGGTTTCCTGGTCGAAGCGGTCGACACGATCCTGCGCATCGACTGGTCAGCGATGCGCGTCCCCCCGCACATGGTGGCGGGCAAGGCCTCGGGGCTGGTGACCGCGGTCACCGAGCTCAATGACGGCACGCTCGTGATGATGCTCGACGTCGAGCAGCTGCTCGCACAGACCAACAGCGCCGACGAAGACGCGATGATCGACACCATAGACGCGACCGCGGTCCCGCCGG
>JAQGNC010000322.1 GCA_028292065.1 Betaproteobacteria bacterium | reverse complement strand
CTGGTGCAGGGCGTGGTGAACACCTTCGTCATCTTCTTCTCGCGCATCATCGGCTACCTCGTCGATCGCATGGTGTTCAAGGTGGAGCGCGGACACGGCCCGGCGTTTTTCATCACCAGCCTCATCGCGCAGCTCGTGCTCGGCGTGCTCGCGAGCATGGTGGTCATGTGGTTCAGCCGCCATCGCGAGTTTCGCGCCGATGCCGGCAGCGCGAAGATCGCCGGACGCAACAAGATGATCGCGGCGCTCGAGCGCCTGCAGCTCAACTACGGCCAGCCGCCGCAGCTTCCCGACCAGGTGAAAGCGTTCGGCATCTCGGGCGTCACCGGCTGGGGTCTGAAGCGCCTGTTCATGTCGCATCCTCCGCTCGAGGAGCGCATCGCGGCGCTGCGCGCGGGAAGCTGACCTGCGGTTTACAGCAGCAGCAAAAACGGCACGCGTCGCGCGTGCCGTTTTTTTTTGCGCGAGGCCTGAGCGAAGCTTTAGCGCTCCAGCTTAGGATCCTTGACCGTCCCGGCAACGGTATAGGTGCCGCGCGCCATGACCGCCGAGCGCGAGCTCAGCGCCGCGTTCACGCGCCCGCTCAACTGGCCGCCGGGAGCGACGTCGACATAGCCGGTCGCCTCGAGCGGGCCCGAAGACAACCGGAGGTCGCGATAACTGTAGCGGCCCCCGTTCAACTGCACCGAGCCTTTCAGCTCGTCGAACGCGGTGCGGCCGCCGTTGAGCGCGCCGCCGCCGGTCTGCACCGCTCGCACCAGGTCGATTCCGGTCAGCTCGCCGCGCGTGACGGCAAACGTTCCTTCGAGCAGCGGTTTTTCCATGAGGCCGCTCGCGGAGTCCGCCTGCATCGCATAGCGCGCTTTCGCGTTGAGCACGCCTTTCGCGCGGAAACCGGCAGACAGACCCGAGATCAGGTCGTCCAGCCGTGCGCCCTGGAGCGTGAACTCGCCGCCGACGATCATCGGGCCTTCCCACCGGGCGGCGAGCGTGCCGGTAAGGTCGCCTCCGCCGATGCGCCCCGAGAGCGTGGTGGTGGCGAACTGCTGTCTGTCGGCGATGCCCTCGAGCCTGAGATGGCTGAACGCGAAGGCAGGCCCGAAAGGCGCGCGCCAGTCCTGCGCATCGAGCACGACGCGAACGCCGTTCTGCCGGGGAGCGATCTCGAGCTTCAGGTTCTCGTTGGCGAGCACCGCCTGGTTGACCGTGCCGTTCGCCGCGAAGCTCACCTCGCCGCTCATCCCTCCGACTTTCGCATCGGCCCCGCGCAGCTTGACGTCGATGAGCTTCAGGCGGGTCGAGTGCACCGCGCCGGCGCTGCGCCCGCCGGTCCACGTCGGGATGAGCCCGAGCATTCCGGGATCCATGCCGACCCCTTTCGCTTCGACCGTATCGAAGACGAGCGGACCCGAAATGAACGCGGTGGGCCACGCGTGAGCGTCGACGCGTTCCACGTGTATGCCGTGCGCGGCGCCGATTCTCACGCCCTCGAGCACGACGCGCGGCGTTGGGAAGAGCACGTAGCGCAGCGTGGAGATCGTGGTCGGCTGGTTCAGGCGCTCCGACAGCGCACGTTCGGCTTGATGCACGTAACCGTTGAGCGGCATGAACTGCAGCCACAGGATCGCGAACGCGGGAACGCCGATCGCGGCGATGCCGAGCGCGCGCGCAACGCGTCTGCGCTGCTTCTCCCGTAATGAGAACTCGGCGCGGCGCGCGTCGTCGGCCTGGCGCTGGCGCCGCTTGTCCATGGCGTCGCGCCCGAGCGCCAGAACATCGGCCTCGCGCCGCTTGGCCGCTGATTCCGCAATGAGGTCGTGGGCCGCGCGATCGACGTTGAGCCGTTCCTGCAGCGGATCGTCGTCGTCGAGTGTCGGCATCGGGGCGTTGCCCGCTGCCGCCGAAGGGGCAGGCGTGGAAGCGGCTGCCGGCGCTGTGCGCTGTGCGCTCCAGTCGGTGTCCTCGGCGAGCGCAAGCTGCGTCTCGCCGGGCGCTATCCTGTCGGGAGCGGCAGTGCGAGCCGGCGGCACGGGGCGGGGCGTCGGGGGCGGCGTAATCGCGCCTGCGTTCTTGTCCGCGTCGGCTTCGCTTTGCGCGGTTCTCGCCGTCATCGCGCGCTCGAGCGCGCTGGGCACGTGATCGGGCGTGATGTGCTTGACGTCGCCGCGGCCCGCACCGGCGCCGAGGCTGATCGTCGGCAGTCCCGGATCGGCGCCCGCAGCGCTCGCGGCAGGCGCCGGCGGGTTGTCGCGCCGCGGCGCAGGCGCGTTGCCGGCTTCGGAAAGAAATTCCAGCGACGGGAAAGTGTTCGTATCGGCGCGCGCGCCGCTCGCATCGGTGTCGCCGCCCGCGCGGGAGCGCCGCCCGGCTTCGTCGCGCGCGACGCGCTCCGAGTGCACCCTCGCGGTGAGCCTGTGCGCGAGATTCTCGAAGCGCGGGTCTGCGGGCGCTTCGGCTTCGCTGAGCGCTCGCGCCTCGGCCAGCGCCCGCGCGCGGCCTTCGGCTTCGGCGCGAAGCTTCGCTTCGAGCGCGGCGCGGGCTTGCTGCTGGGCGAGCCTGGCGGCATCGGCGCCGGCGAGCGCGTGACTCGCCGCTTCCATGCGCAGCCGCGTCGCCTCGGCCGACGAATCGAACTCGACGTCCGGGTCGTCCCCGGCAGCCTGCGGGGGCGCAACAGCGACGGTCTTGATGTAGCCGTCGGACACGAGCGTGTTGAGCGCCTGATGAAGCTGCGGCGCGGTCATGCCCGACTTGGGAAGGAGCTCGGTGACAGTGGCTTTGCCGTCGACCGACTGGAATACCACCGCCAGCTCACGCGAGAGCCTCGCCGACTTGTTCCGGAGCTCGAGGATGCCTTTGGCGGTCTTGGTATAAACCGTCTGCTGCGGTGAAGTCGTCATGCTCTCCTGCGCGTCGTGGCGATCATAATGCGTTAAACTGCCTCTGCTCAACACAAAATCAGGTGCGCCGAATGGCGACCGGTTCTTTCAGGCGCAACGAGTTCGACGTTACGGACCGCGTCAACACCACGGCTCCCGGCGCGGTCTCGGGTGAAGTGTTCCGGATTTACCAGAACCTTTACCAGCGTGGCGATCCGGGCAATCTCGTCCAGGCCTTCGAGGATGTTACCCGACTCTATGCCGGGGAGTATCCGGGCTACAGGCCGTGCGACACGTCGTACCACGATATCCAGCACGTCCTCGACGTGACGCTCGCGATGGCGCGTCTCATGGACGGGTGCGTGCGCGCCACCGACGCCGATGTCCTGAACGAGCGTCTGTTTCGCTTCGGCATCATGACCGCGCTCTATCACGATTGCGGTTACATCAGGCATCGCCAGGATACGCGCCACGCCAACGGCGCCGAGTACACCAAGACTCACGTGTCGCGCGGCGGGCGCTTTCTCGAGGAATACCTGGTGAAGATCGGCATGGCCGAATACGCGCCGGCCGCGTCCGGCACCCTGCATTTCACCGGTTACGAAGTGCCGGTCGAGAGCATCCGGGTCGAGCCGCAGTTCCGCCTCATCGGCAACCTGCTCGGCAGCGCCGACATCCTCGCGCAGATGGCCGACCGCTGTTATCTGGAGAAATGTC
>JAQGNC010000316.1 GCA_028292065.1 Betaproteobacteria bacterium | reverse complement strand
AAACACGAACAGCGGCATCCTCATTCGCGCCGCCGACCGCAAGAATCTCAGCTCGACCAGCGCGTACGAAGTGAACATCCACGACCAGCGCCCCGATCCCGCCTACGCAACGGGCGCGATCGTCGGTCACGCCAAAGTGTCGCACCCCGTCAAAGCCGCCGGGAAATGGAACACTTTCCTGATCAGCGCGAAAGGACCCGAGCTCATCGTTACGATGAACGGCAAGCAGACCGTCAGCCTCAACGACAACAAGTTCGATAGCGGCCCCATCGGACTGCAGCACGCCGGCGGGCTGATCAAGTTCCGCAAAGTCGAGATCAGGCCGCTGTAGCGGCTTGGATGTTGGTCACCGCAGCGCACTGCGCCGCGGCCCGCCGTCGCCGCGGCGCGATCGAAACGACCTCATCCGCGCGACCGCGCAGCGCTTTGCCGCACATAGTGATGCGCATACAATATGCGCATCGTTATCGTTCGTCGGATCGCCCCGAAAATGGACTCCCGCAACGGCGCTTCATCCCGGAAAAGGGCTGCTAACGTCAGCGTCAGCAACGACTTGCTCGATCAGGCGCGCCGCCACGGCATCAACCTGTCGCAGGCGCTGGAGGAAAGGCTGGGCGAGCTGATCCGGGACAAGGAGCGCGCAAGCTGGCTGCGGGAAAATCGCTCCGCAATCGAGGCTTATAACCGGCGTATCGAGAACGAAGGGGTGTTCAGCGAAGGCCTGCGCTCGTTCTGATGGCGCGCTTCGACGTGCACGAAAATCCGAGCCGCCGCTCTCGCGCCCGCGTGGTCTACCTGCTCGACATCCAGGCGGACATGCTGTCCGATCTGGCGACGCGCCTGGTTGTGCCGCTGGTTCCGAAAACCCGGCACGGTCCAGTCGCGCAGCGCCTGAACCCCGTCTTCAAAATCGGCGCCAGACGTTACGTGATGGCCACGGCGGAAATGGCGGCGATCCCGCGCAAGCACATGGGCGAGCGTGTCGCGTCGTTGAGCGCGCATTCGCCCGAAATACTGAATGCGATCGATTTTCTCGTTTCCGGAATATGAGGCTGTAGGCGCGATGCGGACCAATCATTTTTATTCACTACACCGCCAGGGTTTTGTTCGCGTCGCCGCGTGCACGCCGAAAATCTGTGTCGGCGACCCGAAGTCCAACGGCGAAGAGACGCTCGAGCTCATGCGCGAAGGCGAAGCGCGGGGCGTCGACCTGATGGTGTTCCCGGAGCTCGGGATCAGCGCGTATGCGATCGACGACCTGCTGCTGCAGGACGCGCTGCTCGACGCCGTCGAAGTGGCGATCGCGCAGCTCGTCGAAGCGTCGAAGGCGTTGCGCTCGGTGTTCGTCGTCGGTGCGCCGGTCCGCCGCAACAACCGCCTGTACAACTGCGCGGTGGTCTTCGCGCGGGGAAAAATCCTCGGCGTCACCCCGAAGTCCTTCCTGCCGAACTATCGCGAGTACTACGAGAACCGCTGGTTCGCGCCCGGTGCGGGCGTGGTCGGCCTCGACGTGAAGCTCGCGGGTGAAATCGTGCCTTTCGGCACCGACCTCGTGTTCGCCGCGAGCGATCTTCGCGATTTCGTGTTTCACGTCGAGATCTGCGAAGACTTCTGGGCGGCGACCCCGCCGTCGACGCACGGCGCGCTCGCCGGCGCCTTGATCCTGTGCAACCTGTCGGCGTCGAACATCCTCGTCGGCAAAGCGGACGATCGCGCGATCCTCTGCGCGTCGCAGTCGATGCGCTGCCACGCCGCTTACGTGTATACCGCGGCAGGCCCCGGCGAGAGCACGACCGACCTCGCGTGGGACGGGCACGCCACGATTCACGAGCTGGGCGCGCTCGTCGCGTGCACCGAGCGTTTCCCGTCGAAGAGCCAGATGGCGGTGGGCGACGTCGACGTCGAGCGCCTGCGGCTCGAGCGCATGCGCACGCTCACCTACAACAGCGCCGCGGTGGCGGCCGGCAATCCGGAGAAAGCGTTCAGGCGCATCGCGTTCGAGCACCAGCCCTCGTTCGAAGACGTCGGCCTCGAGCGCGCGATCGACCGCTTTCCTTTCGTGCCTGACGACCCCGCCAAGCTCGATCGCGACTGCTTCGAGGCTTTCAACATCCAGGTGCACGGCCTCTCCAAGCGCATGCAGGTGACCAACGGCGAGCGCCTCGTCATCGGCGTGTCCGGCGGTCTCGACTCGACCCACGCGCTGATCGTCGCCGCGAAGACGTTCGACTCGCTCGGCTTGCCTCGCAAGAATATCCTCGGCTTCACGATGCCGGGTTTCGCCACGTCCGAAGGCACCAAGTCGAACGCGTGGAAGCTCATGAACGCGCTCGGGGTGACCGCGGAGGAAATCGACATCAAGCCCGCGGCGATGCGCATGCTGGAAGACATCGGGCATCCGTACGCGCGCGGCGAGCCGGTCTTCGACATCACGTTCGAGAACGTGCAGGCGGGATTGCGCACCGATTACCTCTTCCGGCTCGCGAACCAGCGCAAGGGTTTCGTGCTCGGCACCGGCGATCTCTCCGAGCTCGCGCTCGGCTGGTGCACTTACGGCGTGGGCGACCACATGAGCCACTACAACGTGAACGGCTCGGTGAGCAAGACGCTGATCCAGTATCTGGTGCGATGGGTGGTCAAGACCAACCAGTTCGACAGCGCCACCTCGGACACCCTGCTCTCGATCCTCAATACCGAGATCTCCCCCGAGCTCGTGCCGGCGCACGCGAACGGCGGCGCGCTGCAAAGCACCGAGTCGAAGGTCGGCCCGTACGAGCTCCAGGACTTCCACCTCTTCTACATCACGCGCTACGGCCTGCGTCCGTCGAAAGTCGCTTTCCTCGCGTGGCACGCGTGGCGCGACATTTCGCACGGCGCATGGCCTCCGCATTTTCCGGACGAGGCGAAGCACGCCTACGCGATCGGCGACATCAAGAAGTGGCTCGGCGTGTTCCTTTATCGCTTCTTCGAGATCAGCCAGTACAAACGCTCGGCGCTGCCCAACGGTCCGAAAGTCGTCTCGGGCGGGAATCTCTCCCCGCGCGGCGACTGGCGCGCGCCGTCCGACGGCAATGCGAGGGTGTGGCTCGCGGAGCTCGAGGCAAACGTGCCGGATTGATCCGCTGATCTGTCATTGCGAGGAGCGCTGCGACGCGGCAATCGCGGAGCGTCCGCTTCCCGTTCACGTGCGCCACGGGATCGCCACGGCGCCCCTGCCGGCGCCTCGCGATGACAACGTCTCGAATTGCGTCTTTTCCCACCACCAATGTCCATAGTCAGTTGCGGTATAGATTTCGGCACTTCCAATTCGGCGGTCGCCGCGGGAGTCGACGGCGATTTCGCCCTGATCGATCTCGAGCACGGCCAGCCGACGATTCCCTCGGCGATCTTCTTCGACGCGGAGACCAATCGAGTCAGCTTCGGCCGGCAGGCGGTACGCTGCTACGTCGAGGGCACCGAAGGGCGCCTCATGCGCGCGCTGAAAAGCATTCTCGGCAGCGCGCTCATCGAAGAGACCACGTACGTCGAAGGCCGCGCGATCAGCTACAAGCAGGTGATCGCGGCTTTCCTGAAACATCTGAAGGCCGTCGCTGAGACCGATACCAATGCCGAGTTGAGCCACGTCGTCATGGGGCGGCCGGTGTTCTTCGTCGACGACGATCCTGCGCGCGACAAGGCCGCGCAGAATACGCTCGAAGCGTGCGCGCGCAGCGTCGGCTTCTCTCACGTCGAGTTCGAGCTCGAGCCGATCGCGGCGGCGCTCGATTTCGAGACGCGTCTTACCGCCGAGCAGATGACGCTCGTCGTCGACATCGGCGGCGGCACTGCGGATTTCTCGGTCGTGCGTCTGGGGCCCGACGCGGCGCGCAAGCGCTCGCGGCACGACGACATCCTGGGGAACCTCGGGGTGCACATCGGCGGCACCGATTTCGACCAGCTCCTGAGCATGACGTCGGTCATGCCGCTGCTCGGCTACAAGGCCGCGGGACGCGACAACCTGCAGGTGCCGTCGTGGATGTATTTCGATCTTTCGACGTGGCACAAGATCAACCTGCTCCATTCGTCGAAAGTCTTGCACGAAGTGAAAGGCATCCGGCACTTCTATGACGATCCGAAGCTGCACGAGCGCCTGCTCAAAGTGCTCGGCAAGCGCCTCGGTCACCTGCTCCTCGGCCGCGTCGAGGAGGCGAAGATCGGCGCGTCGAACTGGGGGCAGGGCGTCGTGACGCTCGCCGAGATCGAACCGGGGCTGTCGGCGGCGATCGACAGCGCGATGCTGGAGAAAGTGCTGGCGGAGAAATGCGATGCGATCGTGCAGACCGCCCGGCGCGCGGTGAAGCTCGCGGGTTTGACCGACGATCGGGTGGACACTCTTTACTTCACCGGGGGCTCGGCTTCGCTCCCCGCGCTGCGCCAGAGCTTCGCCGCGGCCTTTCCCGCGAGCACGCCGGTATTCGGGGATCCGTTCGGGAGCGTGGCGAAGGGACTCGGGGTGAGGGCGGCGATGCTGTTCAGCTGAACGATCGCGCCCCGATCAGCTGCCTTTGTCCTGGGCGATCACGATCAGCGCGCCGTGCGGCGCCACGAGCTCGTGGCGCGTTCCTTTGGGGATGTGCAGCAGGCACCGGCGCGGCAACACGAGGTGCTCTTCCTCCAAGTCGACGTCGAGCTCGCCTTCCGCCGCGAACACGAGTTGCTCGTTGTCCTTGCGATAGTTCGAAAGCGACGCGCCCGGCTCCAGCCGCAGCACGATCACGTGCAGGCGCTCGCCGCTGAGGAGCTTGCCCGTGATGCGCGGCGGCAGCCGCAGCTTCGCGTCCGGCGTCACTTCCGCGCTCGCCGGCTGCGGCGAGGTGTCGTCGGGCTTGCGCATGTCGTAGACGTAGCGCTTGCCGGGTCCCGGCGCGAGCTTCATCGATTGCTCGAGGATGTCCGACGTGGTGACGCGCGGCTCCCCCGAGCGACTCCCATAGCCGGCGAAGGCGTCGGGACCTTCGTCCTTCGCGTCCGACGCCGGCGCGATGCCGCCGCGCGCCTCCCTGATCGAGAGGAACACGAGGCCGTCGTCGGGACACGCGAGCCGGCTGTGCGCGGCACCGGCGGGTATGTGCAGGATCATGCCTTTCGAGGCGAACACGCGGTCGGCTTCGATGTCGCTCATCATCGTGCCCTGCACGATGTAGTTGAACTGCTCGCTCGCGTCGGCGTGTGCTTTGGCGCCCGTTCCCGCGGGCTGGCTGCCGAGCGTGCAGACGAGGGTGCTGCCTGTGAGCACCGGGCCCGCCGCGCGGGATTTTACGATCTTGAGACTCGTCGGACCTCCGGACGCCCGGTCGAGCCGCGAGAAGTCGTACACGTGCTGAACCGGGATCCTGTCCTCTGCGACGTCATCCATCCGCAATCTCCGTTATGGCGGCGGGCTCGGGCGACGCCCTGAGCGCTAAACCGGGGTCTGACCCCAAAAGGCCGGGGTCAGACCCCACCCGAATGGGGTCAGACCCCGGTTTTGCCTGCATGGGGTC
>JAQGNC010000314.1 GCA_028292065.1 Betaproteobacteria bacterium | reverse complement strand
GCGAAGCGGTCCACGCAGTAGATGATGCGGTTCTCGTCGACCCAGACGTCGTTGATCTGGATCGCACCGGCGGGCGACATCTTGGGGGCACCCGGCACGAAGTAGGCGATCTCCTGCGGCTGGTACGGGTTCGACGTGTCGAACGCGCGCACACCGCCATTGAAGAATGTGCACACATGAATCGTGTCGGAGCGGAAAGACGCCGGACCGGGCTGGTTCTCGTGCATGTTGTGCGATCCATAGCGCCCGCCGCGCTTGCCGAAGCTTTCGACCGGAGGCAGCGGCAGCGTCGATATCGGCACGAGGTTGGTCTCGTCGTGCGCGTCGACGACCCACGTCATCTTCGGCCAGTCTTTGCCGTCGTCCTTGGTGCACTCGTCGCTGACGATCAGAAGATCGCGCGAAAAGAGCGGCAGCACGGTGTGAGTGAAACCGTTGAACGGCGGCGAATAGCGCCAGCGCGTGACCATCTTCGGCTTCGACTTGTCCTTGATGTCGAGGATGACGGCGCCGCCGTCGATGTAACCGACATACGCGCGGTCGGGACGCTCGGGATACACGGCGCAATTGTGGGTGCGGTAGCCGCCGTCGAATCGCGGGTGCCGCGGCAGCGGCTCTTCACCTTTTTTCGTCCCCGGCAGCCACCAGCGCCCGGCTTCGGTTGGCTTCGACGGATTGCGAACGTCGATGATGCGATAGAACTGGTCGTCTTTCGGGTCGTTCGGCTCGAAATCGGGTGCGCCCGACGACAGGTGCACGAATTCACCGTCGACGAAGAAGACGCAGTGCGCGCCGCGCGAAAACGGGCCCGACGTGTCGAAGTGTGAAATGAGCTTGGGCTCTTCGGGCTTGCTGATGTCGAAGAGGTCCATGCCCGCGGGCTTCTGGTTGAATTCCTTGGTCTGGTACGCGACCGCCATGATGTTACCGACCACGTCGAGCGAGTTCGATCGCACTTGCGCGTGCGGCAGGTCGGTCTGCACGACCACTTTCGGGTTGCGGACATCGGTCACGTCGACGCCGGTGAAGTTCTTCGGCGCGGACTCGTGCGCGAGCCACAGGATGCGGCGGCCGTCGGCCGTCACCTGCATGCTGATGCCTTCGCCGACGCCGCCGAAGCCCTTGAGCTCGTTGTGCGACAGCAGCTTCATGTTCCAGGCGAGAGTCTGCGAAGCCTGGCCTTGGTTGGACAGCGTGGTGTTCATGCTTATGACGCCTTTCTCGTTTTGAGTGGTTTTCGCTTTGCGGCCGAAGATCCTCCGGACGCTTTCCGATCTGCGGCCGAAGATCCTCCGGACGCTTTCCGGTCTGCGGCCGACGACTTACCGGATGCCTGGTTATTTGCGGCCGACGCCATGCCGGCCATTCTCTCGAGCACCGCGTGGATCGCTGCGGTGTCCTCTTTGCCGTAACCCTGCGCGTACGCAGCCGAGTAATACGCCTTGCTCGCCTCGAACAGCGGTGTCGGACAGTGCAGCGCCGCGGCGTAATCGCCGATGATATCAATATCTTTCTGGTACACGTCGACTTTCATCGTCGCCTGGCTGTAGTCCCCTTTGATCATGAGCGGCCCCCTCACTTCGAACATGCGCGAAGTGCCCGCGCCGTCGCGGATGACGTCGTAGACGAGGTTCAGGTCGAGCCCCGACCGGCGGCCGAGAACCATCGCTTCGGCGGCGGACAGGTTGTGAATCGTGACCAGCAGGTTCGCGATGAATTTGAGCTTCGAGCCGTTTCCGTACTCGCCGCAGTAATGCATGCTGCGCGCGAAACCGCTGAACACCGCTTCGCACGTCTTCACGGCGGCTTTCGGGCCGCTCGCGTACACCGAAATGTCCTTGACCGCGGCCTGGGCGCCGGTGCCGCTGATCGGGCAGTCGAGCACGATCACGCCGCGCTCCTCGCACACGTCGCGCACCCCGAGCTTGACCTCGAGCGGCAGCGTGCTCGCCTCGATCACGATCGTCCCCGGCGGCGCACCGTCGAGGAGCCCGTCTTTGCCGAAGAATGCGGCGTCGACCGCCTCGAGGCTCGGCAGCGAGGTGATCACCACAGGGCAGCGCGACGACACGTCGGCGACGCTCTTCACCGCGGTTCCGCCGAGCCCCTTCAACTCCGCACGCCGCTGCGCGTCGACGTCGAAACCGACCACTTCGAAACCGGCCGCGCGCAGGTGCTTCGCATACGCGCCGCCCATGATCCCGAGCCCGACCTGTCCCACGGTCTGCAGCGCCGGACCCTCCCCCTTCGCCTTGTTCCTGGTTTGCATGTGTGTGATCGTTCGCGTTGTATTTATCCGGCCGATGATAGCCGCGGCCCCCGCTCCCGCGCAAACGCGTGCATTCAGCGGGTCCGCGGCCGGTACTACAGCGCGCCGCCGAACAGGTTCAGGGCGGTGCGGAATGAAACGTCCTCGCGCTCCTTCTGGGTGAGGCGCGGCGTCGCCTCGAGGCGCTCGACCGGCTGCTCCTCGCCCATGTCGAAAGGCGAATCGGTGCCGAGCACGACACGCTCGGAGCCGACCGTGTCGATGAGATGGCGCACCGCCTGCGGGCTGTGGGTCAGCGCATCGAAGTAGAACTGCCTGAACATCTCGAGCGGTTTCGATTCAGTCACCGCGGCGGTGTCGGGGCGCACCGTGTGGCCGTGCTCGAAGCGGCCGATCTGGTACGGCACGAAACCCCCGCCGTGCGCGAGCAGCATCTTCATGTCCTTCAGCTCGTCGAGCGCGCCGCTGAACATGAGCTTGCCCATCATGATCGTGGTCTCGAGCGGATTGCCGATGAGGTTGGTGAGGTAATAGCAGTCGAGGCGGCCGCCCGAGCCCTGGGTATTCGGATGCGCGAAGATGACGACCTTGAGCGCCTGGATGCGCTTGAGCACCGGCCTGAATTTGGGGTCGGCGAGTTCTTCGTCGCCGATGGCGCAGCCCATCTCGACCGCCTTGAAGCCGTATTCCTTGACCACGCGCTCGAGCTCGGCGATCGCGGCGTCGGGATGCTGCATCGGAAGGGTCGCCATCCCGCGCAGGCGGTCGGGTTTTTTCTCGACCATCTCGGCGACGCCCTGGTTCACGAGCTTCGCGGTCTTCAGCGCGAGGTCGGCGTCGGTCAGGTTGTAGAAGAACGACTGCGGGCCCGGCGAGATCACCGAGACCGTGAGCCCTTTGCGATCCATCGATTCGAGCTTGGCGTCGGCGTCATAGAACTCGGGGATGAGATCGAAGCGCGTTTTACCGCGGACGAAGACACGCTTGTGTCCTTCGCCTTCGAT
>JAQGNC010000311.1 GCA_028292065.1 Betaproteobacteria bacterium | reverse complement strand
GTCGAAGGCGAGGCAGTCGCGGGCGCGCAACAACTCGATCAGCGTCCAACACGTCTTGAGTGCTTCGGCGTCGGGACGATCTTTCGAGCTTTCGAGCTGCTTGATGAAATCGTCGAGGACTTCGCCGACATTGCCGACGATCGGCACGTCGACTTTCACTCGCTTGGAGATCGACGACGGATCGACGTCGATATGGACGATAGTGCGTTCCTGGTCGAAGAAATGCTTGGGGTTGCCGATCACCCGGTCATCGAAGCGCGCGCCGATCGCGAGCAGCACGTCACAGTGCTGCATGGCCATGTTCGCTTCGTAAGTCCCGTGCATCCCGAGCATGCCGACGAACTGGGGGTCGGTCGCGGGATAGCCGCCGAGGCCCATCAGCGTGTTCGTGACCGGCAGGCCGAGCATGCGCACGAACTGCGTCAACTGCGGCGCCGCGTCGCCGAGGATCACCCCGCCGCCCGCGTACACCATCGGCCGCTTCGCGCCGATCAGCGCCTGGATGGCTTTCTTGATCTGCCCCGCGTGGCCTTTGGTCACCGGGTTGTAAGATCGCATCGTGACCTTTTCCGGATACTCGAAATCGGCCTTGTGCGTGGTGATGTCTTTCGGGATGTCGACCACGACGGGGCCGGGACGGCCGGTCGAGGCGATGTAG
Organism: Betaproteobacteria bacterium; assembly: GCA_028292065.1. GTDB lineage: Bacteria > Pseudomonadota > Gammaproteobacteria > Burkholderiales > SG8-41 > JAQGMV01. The sequence goes on along the minus strand of JAQGNC010000311.1, from coordinate 5,175 downwards.
AAAGCTTTTTTGATCGTGCTCGCGAGGTCCTTGACGTCTTTCACCAGGAAATTGTGCTTCACGCACGGACGGGTAATCCCTACCGTATCGCTTTCCTGGAAGGCGTCCTGGCCGATCGCCGCGGTCGGCACCTGCCCGGTGATGACCACGAGCGGTATCGAATCCATGTACGCGGTCGCGATGCCGGTGACGGCATTGGTCACGCCGGGACCGGACGTGACCAGCGCCACGCCCACTTTCTGTGTCGAGCGCGCGTAGCCGTCAGCGGCGTGGACCGCGCCCTGCTCGTGGCGTACGAGGATGTGCTTGACCTTGCTCTGCTTGAAAAGCTCGTCGTACAGGTAGAGCACTGCACCGCCGGGGTAGCCGAAGATGTACTCGACCCCCTCTTCCTGCATGCAGCGCACAAAGATCTCAGCACCGGTAATCTGCATATGAAGCCGTAAAGACCCTGGAAACGCGTAAACGTGGAACATTACCGGCTGCGGCGGCGTGGGTCAAGTAAAACGCCTCTTTAAACAGTATGATAGATGCGTCCCGCAGCTCTGTACCAGCCCTTGGCGCCGACCTCGGGCTGCTTGCGCCGGGGCGTTGTTTTGTTAAGATTCGTGCCACCCGCGGCGCCACCAGCCAGGGCGGGGCCGCGCACCTGCAGCACGCGCGAACCCGATTACAACTTTAGGCAAAGCCACTGGCTACTCGTAACGAACTGTCCGATTTCCTCGCGGAGGTCGAGCGCCGCGCGTACAAGCAGGCGCTCTTCGCCATTCGCGACGACCATCTCGCGCTCGACATCGTCCAGGACGCGATGCTCAAGCTGTCGGAAAAATATTCTGATCGCCCCCTTGCCGAGCTGCCGCTGCTGTTCCAGCGCATCCTGCAAAACGCGATTCGGGACTTTTATCGCCGGCAGAAAGTGCGCGCGCTCTGGACCACGCCGGTGTCGGCGCTTTTCGGCTCGGCCGATGGCGACGAAGATTTCGACCCGCTGGAAACTCTCGAGGTCGAAAGCGAATCCAAATGGATGGAGCCTCCTCCCGATCAATTAGCGCGCGCCCAAGTGCTTGGTTTGATAGACAAAGCATTGGAAAAACTTCCCGCCCGTCAACGTCAGGCTTTTTTGTTGCGTTACTGGGAGGAAATGGATGTCGCGGAAGCGGCAAAAATCATGGGTTGCTCGGAGGGGAGTGTGAAAACGCACTGCTCGCGGGCGACTCATGCGCTTGCGGCGACGCTCGAGAAACAGGGGATCAAGTTATGAACGATCAGGACGAGCTGGCGAGGCGCATCGCGAAGCTCCTGGACGAAAGCGCGGACGGCATAGGACAGGCACAACGCGAGCGGCTCATCGCCGCGCGCAAGCTCGCCCTGTCGAAACACCACGAAACGCCGTCACCGGCGCCGGCGTGGGTTCCGGCGTGGGCAGGTAACGTCTCGCGCTTCACCGAGCGGCGGGTGCTGGGCATCCAGTACCTCATACCCATCGCCGCGCTCGTGCTCGGCCTGTCGGGTGTCGCGTACATGCATTCCACGCCTACTCCCGATATCGCCGACATCGACGCGGGGCTGCTGACCGACGAGCTGCCGATCAACGCATACCTCGACCAGGGCTTCGATTCATGGCTAAAACGCTCCTCGCGTTGATCGTCTGGCTATGTCTCGCGTCCTCCGCGCTCGCTGCACAGGCCTCCCCCAAAGCTGAGAAGGCGGCGCCCAAGCCCGCCTGGACCGAGCTTTCCGCGGCCCAGCAGCAGGTGCTCGCGCCGGTTCAGAGCGAGTGGGAGCAGCTCGACACGGTGCGGCGGAAAAAATGGATCGCCATCGCCGACCGCTACCCGAAGATGAAGCCCGCCGAGCAGGAGCGGCTTCAGAAGCGCATGCAGGAGTGGGCCAAGCTCACCCCCGTCGAGCGCAAGGCCGCGCGTGAGAAGTACCAGGACCTCAAGAAGCAGCCTCCGCAAAAGCGCGACGAAGTGAAACGGCGCTGGCAGGAATACGAGCAGTCGCGCACCCCGACGCCCGCGCCGACGCCCGCCGCGGCCGAGACTCCGCCGGGCTGACGCTCGCGTGTCGCCCGCGCCCGAGGGCGGGGCCACGGCCGGTGCGGAAATACTCCCGCTGCTCGCGCCGGTCGGCCGCAGGTACCTGTCCCTCATCTACGAAGCTTTGCTGCTCGCCGCACTGGTGTGGTGCGCGGGCCTGCTGTTCGGCGCGATCGAGATCGAAGCCGCGTCCACTCACGCACGCGCCCTCTTCCAGGCGTACCTGCTGCTCGTCACCGGGACTTACTTCACCTGGCAGTGGACGCACGGCGGCCAGACCCTGCCGATGAAAACCTGGAGGTTGCGCCTGGTGAGCGTCTCCGGCGGTGCCGTGGGCGCGCGTCTCGCGTGGCTGCGCTACGCGATGGCGCTGGCGGGAACGCTCGCCGGCGGCAGCGGCTTCCTGTGGGCGCTCGTCGATCGCGACCGCCAGTTTCTCCACGACCGGCTCGCCGGAACGCGCGTGGTGCGCGCCTGAATCAGCGCCTTTCCTGCCACCACGTCATGCCGACCGCGAGCCCGAGGAACACCAGCGTCGGGGTGACCGCGCTGAAGGCCGCCGGCCAGTCGTAGAGCAGGCCGAGCGAAGCGAACAGGCGGTTGGCGGTAAAGAAGGCGAGCCCCAGCATGATCCCGGCAAAGATGCGCGCACCCACGCCGCCCTGGCGTTTCTGAAACACCGCGAACGGCAGCGCGAGCACCATCATCACGAGCACCGCGACCGGATACATGAGCTTGGTCCACAGCGCGATCTCGTAGCGCAGCGCCCTCTGCCGGTTCTCCTTCAGGTGCTGCGAATACGACCACAGGCTCCACGCGGACATCCGGTCGGGCTGCACCAGCAGCATCGCCAGGACCTGCGGCTCGAGAACCGAATACCACTGCAGCTCGGGCGTCCGGCGAACCCGCGTGCGCTGCCCTTCGAAAGTGGTGGTCACCACATCGGTCAGCGACCACATCCGGTCCTTCAGATACGTCCCGCGCTCGGCGAGCGAAAGCGTGCGCAACCGGTATTCCTCGTCGAATTCGTAGATGCGGATGCGCCTCAACTCGGAGGTCGGAGTCACTTCGCCGACGTTCACGAAATTGCGCCCGTCCTTCACCCACAGCCCCGAGCGGAATTCCTGCGCGACGATCCCCGCGATGGCGAGCGAGCGCAGGCGCTGCGCGAACTGCTCTGCGGGGGGCCCGATGAACTCGCCGAACGTGAAAGTCACGACCGCGAAGAGGAGCCCGATCGACACGAGCGAGAAGTTGAAGCGCGTGAGCGACACCCCGGACGCGCGGATCACGGTGTATTCGGAGCTTGCGACGAGCTGCGCCAGCGCGAACAGCGTGCCGATCAGCGCGGCGATGGGGAACACCTCGTAGATGTGATTCGGCACGCCCAGCAGCACATGCAGGGCGATGTGCTTCATGCGGTAGCCGCCGCGACCGAGGTCTTTCATCTCCTCGATGAGGTCGAAGAAACAAAAGAGCAGCACGAGCGCAAGCACCACGAGCGCCGTGGCGGCGATGATCTCGAGCGCGAGGTAACGCCGCAGCGTCTTCATCGGGCGCGCCGGCGAAACGAAAACGGCATGGCGCGGCGGTAGAACATGAGCGCCAGGACGACCAGCATCAGCAGGTGCACCGCGAGCCCCGCGGTAAAGCTCACGCGCGACTGCGCGATCCACGCCTGCGTCACCGACAGCAGGTTGTTGTAAGTCATGTAGATCAGCAGCGCGAGCACCAGATTCATCGAGCGGCCCGCGCGCGGGTTCACGAACGAGAGCGGGACGGCGAGGAGCGACAGCACCAGCGCGCTCACCGGCAGTCCCACGCGCCACGAGAGCTCCGCGAGATTGCGCGCGTCCGGCGCCTGCACGAGATCGAGCGTGCTGCTGGTCTTGGTCGTGGGCGCGCGCGCGGCCGCCGCGCCGATGTCCACCCGCATCGCGTACCGCTCGAACTCGTAGACCCTGTATTCGGGCGTGCCGGGCGTGCCTTCGTAACGGCGCCCGTTGAGCAGCACGAGAAAGCGGTCTCCGTTCGGCGCAGTCTCCTGGTAACCGCGGCGCGCGACCATCACGCCGAGCTTCTGATGCTGGTTAGAGCTCACGAAAACATTGGCGACCATGTTCTCGGACTCGGCGATCTCCTCGACGAAGTACACGCGCTCGGCGCGGTTCGATTCGCGGAACACGCCGGGGACGATGGCCGAGACGTCGTCGCGGCTGTCCATTATCCGCCGTACGTCTTCCGAGCGGCTGACCGCCCACGGCGAGAGCACCAGCGAAAGGGTTCCGATGACGAGCACCAGCGGCACCGAGAAGAACAGCACCGGCCGCACCCAGCGCGTGAGACCGACGCCGCTCGCGAACCAGACGACCATTTCGGAATCGCGATAGCTGCGGGTCAGGGTGAGCAGCACCGAGATGAACGTGGTGAGCGACAACAGCACCGCGAGATAGTTGACGACGGTCAGGCCGAGCAGCGCCATGACGCCCGTGGACGTGATGAGCCCCGTCGCCGCCTGCCCGAGTAGCTTCACGAGCTGTGTCGTGAGCGTGATACCGAGGAGCACGAAGAACGTGGCAAGCGCGGTGCTCGCGAATTCGCGAACGAGGGCCTTGTGGAAGATCATCGAGGCTTTGCTTTTGCCGAACGATGTGCGGGATAATCAGGCATATACGTCAGGTACATACCACGTAGTACCTGCAGGCGAGAGACGTACGGCTTATCCCTTCGACTTCGCGTGCACGTCTTTCGGTGCACTTCCCGCACAGGAGCAGAGTTTTGGAATTTAGCATAAAAAGTTTGCAGCCGGGGCGGACCAGATCGGGCTGCGCGGTCGTCGGTGTTTTCGAATCGCGCAAGCTGGCGGGCGCTTCGGCGCAGCTCGACGAAGCGACGCAGGGCGCGCTTTCGAGCATCGTCAAGCGCGGCGACAGCGACGGCAAGAGCGGGACGACGCTCATGCTGCACAACCTCGCGGGAATCGCCGCCGAGCGCGTGCTGCTCGTGGGACTGGGACGGGAGGCCGAGTTCGGCCAGCGCCAGTACCGCGAGGCGATCGCCGCGGCGATGCGCGCGCTCAGTTCGAGCGGCGCCAAGGACGCCGAGTTCCATCTGACGGCGCTTGCGCTCGACG
>JAQGNC010000284.1 GCA_028292065.1 Betaproteobacteria bacterium | reverse complement strand
CTCAGGACAGGCTTGTCGAAGCATGAACACTGCCGTTCACCCTTCGACTGCGGCGCAGTGCGCCCTTCGACAGGCTCAGGGCAGGCTCTGCTCAGGGCGAACGGATTGTGACGCGAATTTGAGAATCGCCTCAATAGCTCTTTGTAGCGCAGGCGCCCTCGCCTGCAGCAGAACGAAAGCGCTGCAGGCGGGGCGCCTGCGCTACTCGTCGGCTTCCGTGCGCCACGGGTTTGCCACGGCGCCTTTGCCGGCGCCTCGCGATGACACCCCGGCTGTCATTGCGAGGAGCGCCGCGACGAAGCAATCCCGAAGCGTTCGGCGGCGCGCGCGGACCTTAGATGTCCTTCATCAGCGCGTAAAGCTCGTTCTGCGCTTCGAAACCGATGCCGGGACGATCGGGAAGCTTCAGCCAACCGTGCTCCACTTTCGCATCGTCCGCAAAACCGGCGAACGCGCCGAAGACATCCGGATACGCTTCGCACCCGCCGAGGCCGAAGCCGCCGACGATGTGCAGCGTCATCTGGTTGCCGCCGTGGGGGAACACCGACGTGCGCTTCCAGCCGAGGCGATGAAGCATCTGCAGGGTGCGCGAAAACTGGACGATGCCGTACGACTGCGGCTCGTCGATCTGGAGGATGTCGCGGTCGGCGCGCAAACCGCCGAAGCGCGCGAGGTTCTCGATGTCCTGCGTCGAGAAGAGGTTCTCTCCCGTCCCAACCGGTGAGCCGTAACGCGCGGTCACCTCGGCCAGCAGCGCGAAATCGAGCGGGTCGGTCGGCTCTTCGAACCAGCGCAGCCCGAAAGGCGCAAGCGCATCGGCGTAGGCGAGTGCGCGCTCGCGATTGAAAGCGCCGTTGGCGTCGACCGCGAGGTGCTCGCCTCCGCCGACGACTTTGATCGCCGCTTCCACACGCTTCACGTCGTCCGGTACGCTCGCGCCGCCCACCTTGATCTTCATGGTGGTATAGCCTTCGTCGAGGCGCTTGCGAATCTCGTCCTGCAAGTGCTCTAGGCCTTTGCCCGCGTGATACCAGCCGCCGCCGACGTAGCACTGCACTTTCTGCTGCGCTTCACCGCCGTTGTAACGCTCGGCGAGCACGCGATGCAGCGGCTTGTCTTCGATCTTGGCGACCGCGTCCCAGCACGCGACTTCGATCGTGCCGATCCCGACCGAACGCTCGGTGTGGCCGCCGGGCTTCTCGCGCTGCATCATCGCTGCGAGGATCTTCACCGGGTCGAAGTTGGTGCCGGGCTCATCGACGAGGCTCGCGGGATCGGCTTTGAGGATGCGCGGGATGAAACGGGCGCGCATCTGCGCCCCGCACGCATAGCGGCCGGTCGAATTGAATGCATAGCCGACGACCGGCTTGCCGCCTTTGACGACGTCGGTCTTCACGGCGACGACCGAAGTGGTCATCTCGCTGAAGTCGAACGCGGCGTTACGCATGCTGCTGTTGAGCGGCACTGCGATTTCTTTGATGTCTACGATGCGCATTTAAGTTTTTAAAAAGCAGGAAAAAGGGACGCCAAGGAAAAACCAAGGACGCCAGGTAAACCAGTCAGCCAGCTCGACGAATGCAATGAGTTGAAGCGGTCAAGCAGACACTTGCGACTTCCGCCGGCACGCGCAAGTATGAAAGCACCGACGCATCTGCTAAATCCTCCTTGCGTCCTTGCTTCTTCCTTTGCGCCCTTGCCTTCCTGCTTTTCCTTAATCCGCTTTAAGGCCGGCCGCCTTGATGACTTTGCCCCACTTGTCGATCTCGGCCTTGATCTGCGCGGCGAACTGCTCCGGCGAGCTCGCGACGACGTCGAAGCCGAGCGTGGCGACGCGCTCTTTCACGTCGGGCATCGCAAGGACCTTCACGATGTCGGCGTGGACTTTCGTGACGATCGCTTTCGAGGTTCCCGCCGGCAGCAGCACGCCTTGGAGGGTGTCGGCTTCCTGCCCTTTGAAACCGGCTTCGCCCGTAGTCTGCACATCAGGCAGCGCAGCGCTTCGCTTGGCAGCGGTCACCGCGATCGCGCGTAGCCGCCCGCTCGTGATGTACGGCGTCGTCGGCGGCAGCGCGGTGCTGCCGATCTGGACCTGGTTGCCGATCACCGCGGCGACCGCGGGACCCGCGCCGCCGTACGGCACTCGCACCACGTCGATGTGTGTCGTCAGCTTGAGGAGCTCGACGCCGAGATCGGGCGTGGTGCCGTTGCCCGGCGTCGCCGCGTTGTATTTCTTCGGATTGTTCTTCGCGAGCGCCACGAGCTCCTGAAGGTTCTTCGCGGGAACCGAAGGATGAACCGTGAACACGTTCGGCGACGCCGCGGCATTGGTCACCGGGATGAAGCTCTTGTACGGGTCGTAGGGGATCTTCGAATACAGCGTCGGATTGACCACGTAGCTCGAGCTCACGACCAGGATCGTGTAACCGTCGGGCGGCGCGGTGGTGGCGAGGCCCATTCCGATATTGCCGCCGGCGCCCGCACGGTTGTCGACGACGACCTGATGCGGCCAGATCTCGGAGAGCTTCTGCGCGATCACGCGCGCGATGACGTCGGTCGGGCCGCCCGGCGCGAACGGCACGATCATGCGCACCGGGCGTGCGGGATACGAAGCTTCAGCCGCGGTTGCGGGGGTGGCGATGATCGCCGGAACGGCAGCGGCGGCCGCGAGCGCGGCGGCTGCGAGAGTACGTTTGAACGTCTTCATGCTTTCCTTTTCACTCAGGCTTGATGCCTGCGTCCTTGATGACTTTGGCGAAGCGCACCGCTTCGCTGCGGATATAGGTTCCGAACTGTTCCGGCGACGTCCCCAGCGGCTGGACCCCGACCCCGAGCAGCCGGTCTTTGAGGTCCGGCGACGCGAGCGCCTTGTTGATTTCGGTGTTGAGGCGCGTCACGACCGTCGGCGGCGTGGCCGCGGGCGCGAGTATGCCGTACCAGATGTCGACCACGAGACCGTCGACCCCCGCTTCCTTCGTCGTCGGCACGTTCGGCATCGTGGTCGCGCGCTTGTCCGATAGCACCGCCAGCGCACGCGCCTTGCCCGCTTCGACCTGCGCCTGCGCGGCCGGCACCGCCATGATGAGCACGTCGACCTGGCCGCCGATGAGCCCGAGCAGCGCGAGCCCCGAACCTTTGAAAGGCACGTGCACCATCCTGATTTTAGTCAGGCTCTGCATGAGCTCGGGCGCGAGATGGGTCGTGGTGCCCACGCCGCCCGAGCCGTAGTTGAGCTTGCCGGGGCTCGCGCGTGCAACCTGCACGAACTCTTTCAGGCTCTTCGCGGGTACTGACGGGTGCACCAGCAGCACGTTCTGGATCTGCGCGACGAGCGACACCGGCGCGAGATCTCTCTGCGGATCGTAGTTGAGCTTGGAGTACAGCGAAGGGCTGATCGAGATGAGCGGCGAGCTCAGCACGAGGGTGTAGCCGTCGGGCGGCGCTTTGGCCGTCAGCTCGAGACCGAGATTGCCGCCCGCGCCCGCGCGGTTGTCGGTGATCATCTGCTGGCCGACCTGCTCGCTCACTTTCTGCGCAAGCGCGCGGCCGAGGATGTCGCTCGGGCCGCCCGGCGGAAACGGCAGGATGAGCCGTATCGGTTTTGCGGGATAAGTCTGCGCGCCTGCGGGAACGATGGCGCTGCACGACACGATCAGAACAGCCACAAACGCTTTGATCTTCATTGCCGCCTCCTCCACATCTCGTTATTTGCCCCTCACCCTAACCCGGCCCCTCGCCTGCTGCGCAGGCTCTCCCCGCTATTGGCGGGGCGAGGGAACGGGACCGGTCCTCGGACCGTCGGGACCAAGCGATAGCGATGGTTACTCCGCGTGGATACCCGCGTCCCTGATGACTTTAGCGTAACGCGTGGTCTCGCTGCGTATGAACTTCGCGAATTCGTCAGGGCTGCTGGTCCAGGGCTGGACGCCGGCGTTCGCGAGCTTTTCCTTCACGTCGTTATTGGTCAGCGCCTTGTGCAGCTCGGCATTCATGCGGGCAACGATCTCGCGCGGCGTATTCCCCGGCATCAGCATCCCGTACCACACCGTCACTTCGAAGTTGGCCACACCCGCTTCTCTGGAGGTCGGCACCTGCGGCAGCGTAGCGAGGCGCTTGTCGGAGAGCACCGCGAGCGGCCGCACCTTGCCGGCCTGGATCTGCGCGATCGTCGGCGGCACCGCGATCACGACCATGTCGACTTCACCGCCCATCAATCCCATCATCGCCTGGTTCGAGCCTTTGTAAGGCACGTGAGTCATCTTGATGCCCGTGAGGCCTTTGAGGATTTCGCTCGCGAGATGATTCGTGGTGCCCGCGCCGCCCGAGCCGAAGTTGAGCGTGTTCGGCTTCGCTTTGGCCAGCGCGATGAACTCCTTCAGCGATTTCGCCGGCACCGACGGATGCACGAGCAGGATGTTCGGAATCTGCGCGACCAGCGACACCGGCGTCACGTCTTTCTGCGGATCGTAGTTGAGCTTCTTGTAGAGGCTCGGGCTGATCGAGATCGAAGGCGAAGTCAGCAGCATCGTGTAGCCGTCGCCGGGCGCCTTAGCGAGAACCTCGACGCCGAGATTGCCGCCCGCGCCGGGGCGGTTGTCCTGCACCACCGGCTGCCCCAGCTGCTCGGTGAGCTTCTGGCCGAGGACGCGCCCGAGGATGTCGGTCGGTCCACCTGGCGGGAACGGGAGAATGAAACGGATCTGTTTGGTGGGATAAGTCTGCGCTGCTGCGGGTCCTGCTGCTGCGACAAACACCGACACGGCGATACCGACACACCTGCAAAACTGCATTCATGCACTCCTGTTGCGATGACGTTACGAGCGACGCGATAGCGTCGTCCCGGCGTAGGCCAGGACCGATTTTGATTTTTTGCCGCGGCTTGAGCGACGGGCATTTTAGCCCGGGAAGCGCCGGTTGAGCTCCGCGACCTGGGCGGGGCTCAGATAGCGTGTCGGCTGGTCTTTGAGCAGCAGCACGAGCTTCGCGGTCTGCTCGAGCTCTTCGATCGCGCTCACCGCAGCGGCCAGCGATGAACCGGCGACGACCGGGCCGTGGTTCGCGAGCAGCACCGCGTGGTGCGCACCCGCGACTTTGCGAACCGCGTCGGCGAGCGCTCCGTCGCCGGGCGGGTAATAAGGCACGAGCGCGAGACGGCCGACCTGCATGATCGCGTAGGCGGTGATCGGCGGAAACACGTTTTCCGCGTCGAGCCCGTCCATGCACGAGACCGCGACCGAATGGATCGAGTGCAGGTGCACGACCGCGCCGCAGCTCGCGCGCTCCTGATACATCGCGAGGTGCAGGAAGGTTTCCTTCGAGGGCTTGTCACCGGAGACAAGGCTGCCATACAGGTCGAGCTTCGAGATGCGCGCCGGATCGAGCCGGCCCATGCACGAGTTGGTCGGCGTCATCAGCCAGCCGTCCGCGAGCTTCACGCTGATGTTGCCGGCGCTGCCGTGCGCGAGGCCGCGGTCGTACAGCGATTTGCCGAGCAGCGCGATGTGCTCTCGGAGTTGGTTTTCGGTCATTGTTGTTCCTGGCTCTGCCGCTTCCCTCCCGAGCGGGCGGAGGGGAGTCAAGCATGTTTTCGCTGATCACAAAAACCCACCCCCATCCCAACCTTCCCCCTGAAGGCCCCGTCGGGGCCCTCGGGCGGTTAACGATGCGGAAGGAAACCAAGGTTTCCCTCCGCGCCTCCCTTCCTTCAAACCCACCCCCATCCCGACCTTCCCCCTGAAGGGGAAGGAGAGTTATCCGCGCTGCGGATGACAAAAACGCCCCTCCCCTTCAGGGGGAGGGTTAGGGTGGGGGTGGTTTCGGTTTTGGGGTTGAACTTGATGTTTAAGGAAGGGGTTAAAGTGAGGCTGTTTTAGTTGCGTCGGGTGTTCATCAGTTCTCGAGCGAGTCAAAAGCTTTCACAAAGAAATCATGCGCCCCGAAGTTACCTGACTTCAGCGCCAATGCGATCGGGTCAGCGGAAAGACTCACGGTCCACGGCACGCCCGGATCGATCTCGCTGCCGATGCGCAGGCCTTCGATGCCGAGCGCGGTCACGACCGCACCGGAGGTCTCGCCGCCGGCGACTACGATGCGCCTCACGCCGCTCGCCACGAGCGTCTTTGCGAGCTCCGCCATGGTGCGCTCGACGAGAGCGCTCGCACGCTCCTTGCCGAGTGCCGCCTGAATCGCCGCGACCTTTCCTGGATCAGCGCTCGAATAGATGAGCAGCGGCTCGCTGCCGGTTCGGCTCGCCGCCCATTGCGCGGCCTGAGACGCAGGCTCGCCGCTTTCCGCGAGCGCCAGCGGATCGAGCTCGAAGGATGGCCAGCGCGACCTCATGTGCTCGACCTGGCGCAAGGTCGCGGCAGAGCAGCTTCCAGCGAGCACCGCGCAGGCGCCGTCCACACGCGGCACGCCGTCGGACACGCGGCGCTTCAGCAAGCCTGCGCGGCGGAAGTTTCTCGGCAGCCCGAGCGCAAGGCCCGACCCGCCGGTCAGCAGCTTCATGTGCGCGCACGCCGCGCCGATCTCGAACAGATGCTCGTCGAGAAGCGCGTCGACGATCGCATGGCGATAGCCTTGCGCCTGCAGCGCGCACAGCGCGATGTCGATCGCGTCGGCACCGCGAGCCACTGTCGTGAACGGCACCAGCCCGACGCGTCCTATAGTCTGCCTCTGGAGAACCCGCACAAGCGACGAATCGGTCATCGGCGTGATCGGGTGATGGCGCATGCCCGATTCGCCGAGCAGCTCACCGCCGACGAAGAGGTGCCCCTGATACACCGTGCGGCTGTTCGTCGGGAACGCCGGACACGCGACGGCGAAAGGCTCGCCCAACGCGTCGAGCAAAGCGTCGGCGACCGGGCCGATGTTGCCCGCGTCGGTCGAATCGAAAGTCGAGCAGTACTTGAAATAAAACTGCCGCGCGCCGGCGCGCTTCAACCACTCGAGCGCGGCAAGCGACAGGCGCACCGCCTCGTGCGATGGGATCGACCTCGATTTCAGCGCGACCACGATCGCATCGGCTTCGGGCAACTCGAGCTCGTCGCGCGGCACCCCGAGCAGCACGACCGTGCACATGCCCTGGCGCGTCAGCGTGTTCGCGAGGTCGGTCGCGCCGGTGAAATCGTCAGCGATGCAGCCCAGCAATAAAGACATGGCGCAGGGTACGCTTCAATCCGCGCGGATGTTCGCCGCGTTCGCGACCTTGGTGAACTTCGCGATATCGGTCTTGAAGATCGCCGCAGTCTCGTCGGTGGTCGTGCCTACGACGTCCGCGCCGAGGGCCGCGAGCTTTTCCTTGACGTCGGGAAGCGCGAGCGCTTTGACCATTTCGTGATTCAGGCGCTGCACGATCTCACGCGACACTTTCACCGGCGCCACCGCCCCGTACCACGTGCTCATCACGTAGCCCGGCACGGTCTCGCCGACCGTCGGCACGTCGGGCAGCACGGCGGCGCGCTTTTCCGTCGTCACTGCAATCGCACGCATGCGATTGGCCTTGATGTGCGGAATGACCGGCGGCATGGTGCTGAAGCTCGTCATCACGTGCCCCGCGAGGAGGTCGATCGCGATCGGGGCGCCGCCTTTGTACGGAATCGCGAGAAGATCGGTCTTGGTCATCATTTTGAACATCTCGCCCGCGAAGTGCTCGGGGCTGCCGACGCCCGAAGTCGCATAAGTCATTTCCCCCGGCTTCGCTTTCGCCAGCGCGATGATGTCTTTGACGGTTCGCGCAGGCAGCGCCATGTTCGCGCACAGCACGTTCGGCACGCTCGACACCACCGTGATCGGCGTGAGATCGCGCTCGATGTCGTAGCCGAGATTCTTGTAGACCGGTTTGCTCATGATGTGCGCGACCGACATGAACAGGAGCGTGTAACCGTCCCCGGGCGCTTCCGCTGCGAGCCTGGCCGCGAGGTTGGCGTTCGCACCGGGGCGGTTATCGACGATGAACTGCTGCTTCATCGAGTCTCCGATCTTCGCGGCAATCACCCGCGCCATGATGTCGGTGCCTCCACCGGGCGCGAAGCCGACGAGTATGCGAACGGGTTTGGCGGGATACGCCTGTCCTGAGCTCGTCGAAGGGGCCTGAGCAATCGCGCCACCGGAATATCCCGATACCGCTGCAAGCGCAGCCGCGAGCAGTGCGAAGTCGAGCGTATAGCAACGCATGTATCCTCCGTGAGAATCGCACTGGTAGCTGCAGCCGGGGCGGCTGGCGCGGTTTTTATCTACAAGACACTGTCGGTAGGGGCAGCTCTGCGGGGGTGTGCGCAAGGCTCCCAAAAAGCAAAGGCCCCCAAGGGGCCCTGCACCCTGCGATCGAAGGCGCAGGGGAAGTAGTAGGCGGCGATTCTGCGACTTCTGCGCGGAGCCGGCAACCGCTCGAGACATTTGGGCTACGGCTTGGCGGCCGCTGGTGCGGCTGCAGGCTGCTGAGCCGGAACGTTGATGACGATGGGCGGCGTGGCAGGCGCGGCCGCGGGCTGCGGCGGGAGTGCGCGGTTCAGCATGAAGGCCATCACCGAAACGATGATCGCCACGATCGCAAAGCCGATCCCCGCGACCCATTGAACGATGTTGGACTTCGCGTCTGCGACATCGGCCTTCGTGGCAAGTGTAGGAAGGATGGTCTCGATCTTCGTCTCGAGCGCGGTCAGGCGGTGTTCCATATCCCCATCATATGGCGGGCCGCCGCCGTTTTCAATGTGCTGGCGAGCCAGATTGTTCAAACGCTCGTTGATCTCGACCGGCTCAGCCATTGGCATACCTTTCAAGCTCAGCCAAGGCTGTGGTCATCCGCGCCTGGTATTCGTCCATGCCTTTATTAAACGCTGCCGCGTCTTTCGGAGGCACGAGGCTGGACAAAATCGCGAGAGGCGTCGCCAGCGAATTGAGGGCGCGCAGTGACTCGAGTAACGCACTGAAAAGCTGGGCCTGTTCTCGCTGCGGCTCGGGCCGCCCGTCCATCGCAGCACGCGCCTGCGGCCGCTCCGGCCTGACGTCGAAAGCTGTGACCCAAGACGAGCACATGCTCACGGCACGCCAGGCGGAAAGGTCTGGCGTGTCGGTCTATGGGTGGCTAAGAACGCGACGGAGACGTGAGTTTGCAATCGATTGCAAATATGGCGAAATCTCGCAGTTCACGCCATAATCAAAAAACCCGCCGAAGCGGGTTTACGTTGCTGCCAAGAGTTCGAAATACCGTTCGCGAGACATGTTCGCCGTGCGCATGTTGTTTTTGATGATGTCGATTCCGACTTCCTTGTACATCGGAATAATCACCGGCCTCGCTATTCCTGCTTTTGTATACGCCCGGTGGTCGCCCCGCGTGCGATCGTACTTGAATCCGTCTGCTTCGAATATCGCTACCTGCGTTTGCCAATCAGTGGGGGCGAGCCTCGGCATGTCGCTTTGCGATCAAGAGCGAGAGTGGGACGCGAATGCATTCGGTGCGAACGGACTTCGCAGGCGCTTTACGCTGCTTCGGGCCCTTCGGCTTGAACTCGAAACCACAAGCTTGCATGACTTCATCAAGCGTCCCCCGCTCAAAGCACGATTCGATAAACAGCTGAATCGCCTCGATCAAGTGGTCCAAGGCTTCTTTCTTGGTGCCGCCTTGGCTGGTCACATCTATCAACGGGCAGTGCGCTATAAAGAGCTTCCCACGCTTCTTGACCGACGCTGGAAGATCGAACTCAAACTTGACTTGGCCAGTCATGTGACAATTCCTTATAAAACCACGAGTTACGGCCACGGATTGGGCTTGAGTGGTTTGGAGTATATAGGACAGCTTTTAGAAAGCAAGGTTGCCGTAAGCGCACTTATCTTGAAAGTCAACCGGCTAGGCCTCTGTTCCGGACCGATAGCCAGCCTGTGAAGCTCATCCGCACCACCTACCCCCACACCTTCAACGCCGAAGCATTCACCGGCACTTCGCGATCGCGCGAAACAGCGAAACTGCCGGACGTCACTCCTCACGTACTGCGACACACCTGCGCATCCTGGCTCGCGCAGTCCGGTGCGCGCATGGACGTGATCGCGATGTATGCCGGCCACGACCACCCGGCGGTCACGCGCGCTGTCTACGCGCACATTCATCCGGATTATCTGGCCGGCGCGAGGAGGATCATCGAGCGCCTCGTGCCGAGGCTGCTGTGAGCATACCCGAGGCCTCCGTCGATGGGCGCTGCGAGCTTGGCGATGGCCCGAGCGCTCCGCGCCCGAGACAGCCCTTGCCGAACCTCCCCCCTCACGCTCGAGGAAGCCGCCCGGCCCCTCTTCCGTTGGGAATACAAGATGCTTCGGGCCCGGCTCAAATCGCTCATCGCTCAGGGCATGCCGGTCGTCAAGGACGGCCGCGGCTACCTGCTCTATCCCGCTCACGTTGAACCTTGGCGAATCTCCCAATATCCTGCGGATGCACGACGCGCGCTGCGTCAAGGAGGCTACGAATGTTCCGACGCGGCACGATCTGGTATTTTCGCGACGCCATAACGGGGAGTAAGACCTCGAGCGGCACGTCCGACAAGGCGCGCGCGAAGCAGTTGCTGCGCGACTTGGAGAACGAGGCGTTCGATCGCAAAAGCGCTAGGCATGTAGAGCGGTGGGAGGAGACGTGCGGGCGCTGGATGGAGCTCAATCAGTCTCTGGCGCGCTATCGCATTCAGGGGTACTACCGGGATTTCTGGGCCGAGCACCTGAATGGGATGAAGCTCACGGAGATCGACGAAGACTACGTCCACCGGGTCATCATGAAACACCCGTCGGTGAGTTTGAAGGAGCGCGTTCCAGCGAACTCGACAGCGAACAATCACGTCGATCTTGTGCGGAAGATCCTGCGTTTCGGCAGGGTCACCCTCCGCGGTTCCACACGTACCCCGTACCGAAGCAGAGCAAGAAGTGGCTGCGGCCGGAAAAGTGGCAGGCTTTCTCAGCAGTGCTGTTCGACGAGTTGAGATAGGTATTCACGTTCGCCCTCGCCACCAGGCTCCGGATCGACGTCATGAGCTTCGAGTCGGACTGGCTTCACGACGATAAGGCGTGCCTGCCAAAGAAGGGACGAAGACGGCAGACGAGTACGGGATCCGCTCAACAAAACGGCCCTGACAGTGCTTGCCGAAGTGAGGAACGCGACGGTGCGCCACCCGAAGTACATATTCACGCTCGCAGGTGAGAAGTGGCGGTATTCCCGGTGCGCTACCAAGGGCACAAGTTCGCAACAATGACCGGGCTCAAGTGGTCGCCGCACACGCTGCGCCACACGTTCGCGTCCTGGCTCAATCAGCAGGGAGTGAGCGATACGATCCGCAAACGGCTCGGTTAGGAGTTGGGAGGCGGCGCCGACACGCGATACCTGCACTTCGACGTCGAGTGGCTCAGACCCTTTGCGGAGAAGCTCGACCCGTTGCTCTGTCCCAACTCCGTCCCATCGTCGGTCGTCAAAAGCAGCTAAGGCGTTCATGCGAAAGGAGAAGCGCTGAACGTTTGGAATATATCTACAATACTGTAGCGTCACCTCCTCACGCAAACCCTTCATCGGAAACCGCAATGAACATACTCGTGCTGCCCGGCGACGACATCGGACCTGAAATCGCTGCCGCCGCGGTCGCGGTGCTCGAGCGTGCGAATGCGGTCTACTCGCTCGGGCTGAAGCTCGTCACCCGCGACGTGGGCATGGCGAGCTATCGCAAGATCGGCACGACGATGCCCGAGCCGGTCGTCGAGGAAGCCATCGCGGCCGACGGCGTCGTGCTCGGACCGTGCGGGATGACCGAATATCCGCCGCGCGAGGAAGGCGGCATCAACGTTCCCGGCACGATCCGCAAGCGTCTCGATCTGTACGCGAACATCCGTCCGGCGCGCAGCCGCCCCGGCATACCGAACGCGGTCGCGAAGCTCGACTGCCTGATCGTTCGCGAGAACACCGAAGGGTTTTACTCCGACCGCAACATGTTCCTCGGCAGCGGCGAGTTCATGCCGACCGAGGACGTGGCGCTCTCGGTGCGCAAGATCACGGCGAAAGCGTCGAAACGCATCTCGCAGGTCGCGTTCGATTACGCGAAGCGCCGGCGCAAGCAGGTGACGGCGGTGGGAAAACGTCACGTGCTCCAGCTCTCCGACGGCATTTTCATCGGCCAGGCGACCGCGGTCGCGCAGCAGTTTCCCGAAGTGAGCTGGCGCGAGATGGACATCGACGCGATGGCGGCCGATATCTATACGCGCCCGGCGCGCCACGACGTGATCCTCATCACCAACATGTTCGGGGACATACTCTCGAATCTCGCCGTGGCGATGTCGGGCAGCCTCGGGCTCGCGGCTGCGTTGAATGCCGGCGACGAGCACCTCGTCGCGAATGCAGGTCATGGCTCGGCGCCCGATCTCGCGGGCAAGGACGTCGGCAACCCGAGCGGGCTACTCCTGTCGGTCGCGATGCTGCTCGACGCGCTCGGCAACCGCCACGAGTCGGCGGCGCTCACGCAGGCGGGCGCGGCGATCGAAGCCGCGGTCGACGCGGTGCTCGCGAACCCGGCACAGCGCACGGCCGACCTCGGCGGCACCAC
>JAQGNC010000235.1 GCA_028292065.1 Betaproteobacteria bacterium | reverse complement strand
ATACGGGACGTACTGCACGAAGATCGACATCACGTGCTTGCCGGGCGGCGCCATCGACGGGTCGATCATCGAAGGAATGACGATGTCCATATACGGGCGCCGGGAGACTTCGCCGTACTTGGCATCGTCGTACGCCTGCTCGAGATAATCGATGCTGGGGCTGATCGAGATCGCGCCTCTGAGGTGCGGACCCTCGCCCGGCAGGCACGTGAAATTCGGAAGCTCGGAGAGCGCGAGGTTGACCTTGCCCGACGAGCCGCGGAACTTGAAGTTGCGGATCGCCTGCGCGAATTCGTCGGGCAGGTGCTCGGGCCCGACGAGCTGCATGAATGTGCGCCGCGGGTCGGCGCTCGACACGACGAGCTTCGCGCGTATCTCGTCGCCGTTTTCGAGCACGGCGCCCGTCGCACGCCCGTTCTCGATGAGCACTTTCGCGACCGGAGCATCGGTGCGAATCTCGGCGCCGTGCTCGCGCGCCGCGGCCGCGATCGCCGCGCTCACCGAACCGTTGCCGCCTTTGGCGAAACCCCACGCGCGAAAGACGCCGTCGATCTCGCCCATGTAGTGATGCAGCAACACGTACGCCGTTCCCGGCGAGCGCGGCCCGAGGAAAGTGCCGATGATGCCGCTCGCCGACTTGGTCGCTTTCAGCGCGTCGGTCTCGAACCATTCGTCGAGGTAATCCGCGGCGCTCATCGTCAGCAGCTTGTGCAGCGCGTGGAACTGCCCGGCCCCGAGACCGCGCAGCTGTTTCGCAACGCGCAGCATGCCGAGGAGATCGCGAGGCGCGAGCGACGCCGGGTCGGGCGGCGCCATCGAGAGGAAAGGCTTCACCGCGCGCGCCATCTGGTACATGAGCGTGCCGAACTCGTCATACGCTTCGGCGTCGCGCAGCGAGTGGCGCGCGAGCTCGCGGCGGTTCTGGTCGTGGTCGCTCCACTGCCCGAGGTAATCGCCGTTCGGGAGCGGAGTTACCGTGCTTTCGAGCGGGAGGATGTGCAGCCCGTGCCGAGGCAGGTCGAGGTCGCGGATGATCTCGGGCCGCAGCAGGCTCACGACGTACGAGAACACCGAGAACTTGAAGCCGGGGAAGATCTCCTCGCTCATCGCCGCGCCGCCGACGACCTCGCGCCGCTCGAGCACCAGCACGCGCTTGCCCGCGCGCGCGAGATACGCCGCGCAGACGAGCCCGTTGTGGCCGCCGCCGATGACGAGTACGTCGTAGGTCGTCGCCATCAACTCACCCATCGGGGAGTGTCCCCGATTGCCGGATCGGGAAAATCGGAGACTGTCCCCGATTCGGGTGGCGTCATGCCCGCTTCCTTTCCGGATTGAAAAACGGCTTCTTCACCACGCGCGCGCGGGCGCGCTTGCGCTGGTGCTCGACGGTGACTTCCATTTCGATTTCACGGCCGATGTCGGCGTACTCCGAGCGCAAGTGCGCGAGCGCGATGTACTTTTTCAGCAGCGGCGACCAGCCGCCGCTCGTCGCGTAGCCCGCCTGCTCGTCGCCGGCATAGATCGGCACGCTGGTGCGCCACGCGGTCGACGGGAGCTGGGGCGCGAGGCCGGCTTCGAGGTAAAGCGCTTCGAGCGAGTCCCACTCGACTTCGACGCCGACGAAGCGCCATTCGGGCGCGGCGCTTTTTTCTCGCGCGAGCGCGCGCCTGCCGACGAAAGCGTCCTTGTCGAGGCTCACGGTCCACGCGAGATCGAGCTCGTACGGCGACGAGGTCTGGCGCGACGTCAGCGCTTTGCGCGCCGAGACGTAATCGACGTCGAGGAGCATCAGCCCCGCTTCGATGCGCGCGACGTCGAGGGCGAGCATGCCCGCGGGCACGACGCCGTACGGCGCGCCGGCCTCGATCACGCGGTCCCACAGGCCGAGCGCGTCCCGCGTATCGACCCAGATCTCGTATCCGAGGTCTCCGGTATAGCCGGTGCGCGATATCGTGACTGCGATTCCCGCAAGGGTCGTTGCGACGATGCCGAAATATTTCAGCGCGGCCAGATCGGTCGCGACGACTCCCTGCAGGATCGCCCGCGAGCTCGGGCCCTGGAGCGCGAGTGCCGCGATTTTCTCCGACACGTCCTCGATCGCAACGTCGAGCCCGAGCGCGTTGTCCTGCAGCCAGCGCAGGTTGGGCTCCGCGCTCGTCATCCTGAACGCGCATTCATCCAGCCTGGCGATCGTGCCGTCGTCGAGCACCTTGCCTTCGTTGTCGCAGAAGCAGGTGTACAGCACCTGGCCGATACTCGCGCGCGAGACGTTCCGCGTCGCCACGCGATCGAGCAGGCGTGCGGCGTGCACACCGGTCACCGAATACTTGTAGAGGGGAGAGATGTCGAAGAGCGCCGCCGAGCTGCGGATCGCGTGGTACTCGCGCTCGTGATTGAGCTCGTAGACGCTCGCCACCACGTACCCCGCCCAGCGGCGCCACGCATGGCTTTGGCACAGCGCGGCGGTGCGCGGGTGGAACGGCGTCGTCTTGAGCATCAGGCGTGGGTGCGGTGGGACTCGCTATTATCGTCGAAACGCACCCGCGCGAACGTTGTCCAACATCGCTATGGCCCCCTCACGCATCCGCATCCACGTGCTCACCCTCGCCGCGGCGCTGCTCGTTTCCGCGTGCGCCGCCGTCACCACGCACGTCGTGCCGCTCAATCCCGCGGTGCAGTACCCGCCGACGCAGAACGTCGAAGTGCTGCTGCAAAAGCCGCAGCGCCCGCACGTCGAGATCGCGCTCCTGGAATCGCACGGCGACTCCGAAGCCGAGCTGCTCAACGACGCGCGCGAAAAAGCGAAAGCGCTCGGCGCCGATGCGATCGTCCGGCTCGAGACCGAGCGCCTCTACCACCCGCCGGTCGCCGTGTACGACCCGTGGTACGACCCTTACTACTTCGGCTTCCGGCACTATCGTCCCTTCCCCTACTACCCCGACCCGTGGGGCCCTTACCGCATGGTCGGCGGCGGCTACAGCTACGTGCTCAAGAGCGTGGCGATCAAGTACACGGGGTAGACGCACGACTTCGTCGCGCAGGCGCCGGCGCCTGCAGCATTCTTGTCTCGAGGTGTGAACAGAACAGCCGGCCTGCAGGCGAGGCGCCTGCGCTACACGTGCGAACGGCTGCAGGCGAGCGCCTGCGCTACAAAACCCTCACGACTCGATCAGGCTCAGGATCTTCTCGGGGTCTACAGGCTTGATCAGGTACTCGGCGAAGCCCGCGTCCGTCGCGCTGTCGCGCGCGGTTGCGTGCCCATAGCCGCTCAACGCGATCAGCCTCGCGCCCGCAGTCGCCTCTTTTTCCCGCATGCGCCGCGCGAGCTCGTAGCCGTCCATCTCGGGCATGCCGATGTCGATGAAGACGAACTCCGGCCTGAACTGGGCCGCGATGTCGAGCGCCCGCTCACCGCTCGCCGCGGTCCGCACCTCGTGCGGTCCTTGCGACAGCGCCATCGCCAGAGTCTCGATGTTGTCCGCGTTGTCGTCGACGATGAGGATGCGGCGCGGCGCTGCCTCGCCGTGCCCGCGCGCCGCCGCCGCCGGCAGTGCAGCAACTGGCGGCGGCAATGCCGGCAGCGACACCGTAAAGCGGCTGCCTTTGCCCAGCCCGTCGCTTTCGGCGCGTACCGTGCCGCCGTGCATCTCCACCAGGCGCCGGACCAGCGTGAGGCCGACCCCGAGACCGCCGTATTGCTGGTCGATCGAGCGGGTCGCCCGCATGAACAGGTCGAACACGTGCGGCAGCTTCTCCGGATCGATGCCGCTGCCGTCGTCCTCGACGCAGATGAGCGCCTGCCTCGCGTCCGCGTCCCCCGACGCCTTCACGGTGAGCCGGATGTTGCCGCCCGGGTGGGTGTACTTCGACGCGTTGTTCAGCAGATTGCCGACGATCTGCTCGAGGCGCACCGGGTCGGCGAGCACGTGCACGGGCTCGGCGGGCAGGTTCACGTGCAGCGACTGCTCGCGCGACTCGATATGGCTTTCGTTCTGCTCGACCGCGGCCCTGGCGTGCGCCGCGAGGTCGACCGGCTCGGTGCGCAGCTCGATCTGCGACAGGGTGATGCGCGAGACGTCGAGCAGGTCGTCGATGAGCCGCGCCATGTTGTGAATCTGGCGCTCCATGATGTCGATGACGCGGGCCTTGTTCGCGGCGTCCACCTTCGGCGACTTGAGCAGCGTGACCACGTTGCGCAGCGGCGCGAGCGGATTGCGCAGCTCGTGCGCCAGCATCGCCAGGAACTCGTCCTTGTGGCGGTCCGCGGTCACGAGGTCGTCTGCCGCGCGGCGCAGGATGCGCTCGGACTCCTTGCGCTCGGTCACCGAGCGGTCGGCCTCGACCACGCGCTGCCGCCCTTGCGTGTCGGTCACGACCACCATGCGGCTTTCGACGATGATTTTCTGGCCGTCGCGCCGCGTGTGGACGAGCTCGCCGGTCCAGTGGCCGCGCTGGCGCAACTCGTCCGCGAAGCTTTCGTAAGGAGGCGCTGTCAGCAGGAGGTCGTGGCTCCTGCGCCCCACCGCTTCCTCGCGACTGAAGCCATAGCTTTCTTCGGCCGCCTTGTTCCAGTAGTCGATCGCGCCGTCGAGCTCCCACATGAGGATCGGCTCGTGAGCCTGGTCGAGCAGCTCGGTCTGCTGGCGCAGCATCTCCTGGCTCTGCTTGAGCGAATCGACGTCGACCAGCATGACGACCGCGCCGTCGATCAGGTTCTCGAGCGTGCGATACGGCCGGATGCGCAGCAGGTACCAGTGCCCGTCCTGGTCCTGAACTTCGCGCTCGTGACCCGCCATCGAATCGATCGCCTCGGCGACGAGCTTGTCGATGTCGGGCACGTCGAGCTTCAGCTTGATGTCGCTCAGCGGACGGCCGATGTCGGTCGGGATCAGGTTGAGGAGCTTCTGGGCCATCGGCGTGAAGCGCCGGATGCGCAGGTTGGCGCCGAGCATGACGATCGCGATCTGCACGCTCGAGAGCAGGTTCATGAGATCGTTGTTGGTCTGCGCGATGTCCATGTTGCGCGCGTGCAGCTCGTCGTTGAGGGTCGCGAGCTCCTCGTTCGTCGACTGGATCTCCTCCTTCGACGTTTCGAGCTCTTCGTTGATGCTCTGGAGCTCCTCGTTGGTCGACTGGACTTCCTCGTTCGCCGACTGCAGCTCTTCGTTCGCCGCCTCCTGCTGCTCGATGACCGACTGCAGATACTCCCGGGTCGCGGCGAGCTCCTGCTTGAGCTTCGCGGTCTCCTGGCTCGCCGCGTCGTCGCGCGGTACTCGCGCGGCATCGGCCGCGCTGTGGACCTGCGCCTCGGCGATTTCCTCGAAGATGACCATGAAAAGCTCCGCGCGATCCAGACCGCTTCGCACCGGGATCACTTCGACCGCGACGTGCCGCTCGCGGCCGTCGACCATCATCCACAGGTCTTCCTGGCGCACCGGCATCTCGGTCGCCTTCGCCTGCGCGAGCGCCGCGCGCACGCCCATCACGAGTCCTTCGCGCAGCATCTTCAGCAGGTTCAGGCTCGCCCTGCCGGGCGCGGGCGCGAGAAAATTCGAGGTGTTGCCGCGGTACTGGAGGATTTCGAGGTCGCCTCGCACCAGCACGCTCGGCGGCGCGTAGCGCGCGAGCAACAGGCGGTCGGCCTCGCGGTGGCTGTCACGCAGCGGAGCGACCGTTTCGGGCGCGCGCACCAC
>JAQGNC010000230.1 GCA_028292065.1 Betaproteobacteria bacterium | reverse complement strand
ACCGGCAGATCGAAACCCGATCCGTTCCACGAGACGAGCTGCGGCGTATATTTCTCGATGCCGTCGAAAAAGCGCTGGATGATCTCGCCTTCGCTGTCGGCGGCGATCGACCACACCTTGAAAGCGTCACGGTCGGCGAGCGCGCACGAGATCGCGACGACGCGCTGCAGGTGCAGGGGGAGGAAGTCGTGACCGGTTTTCTGCCGGCGAAGCTGAAAAGCCATCGCCGCGACGTCCGCATCGGGCACCTCGGCGGCTACGCCGTGCAGCTTGCGCAGGCCCGCGACGTCGGGAACGGTCTCGATATCGAAGACGAGAACGGGGCTCACTACTTCCTGACCCAGGCGCCGCTCGCGTTCTGGTAGTACCAGCCGGGCTGCGCTTTGTCGATCCAGCGCTGCGCGAACGTCGCGCGTATATCGCTCTCCCACTCGGGCTTGCCGTTGGCGCGGGCGATCTCGCGGTAGAGCGCGGCGCGGTCCTGGTTTTCGGCAGCGACGAGCGCGTTCACCTGCGCGCGCTGGGCGAGCGGAACGGCGTTCGCGTCGCGCAGCGCGACGTTGCCGTCGCGCGTGAGCCCGACCGCCCCGCTCGCGTACAACGGCTGGAGCTGGGCGTGGCGTTCCTGCATGCTGCGCTGGAGCGCGGCGATCGCAGGCGTATTGATTTCGAGGTTGGCCTGCGCGGCCGCTAAGCCTGCAAAGGCGAGCAGGAGCACGAGCACGAAGGCGCGCAGGGCGTTCAGGCGGGTCATCATGAGGTCCTTCACGGCGTTGCCGCCGGCTTGTCGGTCTTCGGCTTCACGGCGTCGGGTTTGAGCTGCCAGACTTCGTCGATGATGCGGTCGGCAGCCCGTTCGGCGGCCGCTGCCGGAAAATAAATGTTGATGGTGACGCAACCGGCGAGCACGCACGCCAGAGTAACGCCCGCGATTCTCCACCCTGCCGTGCCTGTCATCCGTACTCCGGAATTGCTACTTCACTATCGGCTTAACGTTTTCCTGCGTGATCCGTTTCAGTCTTTCGACGAGCTCACGCCAACTGACGCTGCGATTGTAGCCGATGACCGAAATAGACGGGATTCCACCGCCCTTCACGATGACATAACCCTGGGGCGCTTTCTCGACGCCGTCCATTTCGCACACGCCGTTGCGCAGCCGGCACGACAGACCGATGCGCGCGTAGCCGAACTGCTCGAAAAAGCGCAGGAAGCTGCGCTGTATGGCTGCGGCGGCCCCCGCGCCGCCGAGCGCCGAGATGTTCTGCACCGCGCGCTGGCTGATGCGTCTGGGGTAGGTCCCCGGGCTGCTCTCGATACGCATGTCGAGGCGCACCGGCTGCCAGTCGACGAGCTCGAGCCCGGCCACGTGCGCGTCGATCCGCCCGGTGATCGTGCCGAAATCGAACGTGCGTGTGAGGAGCTCGAGGTCGAGCCCTTTCATGTCGAGCTCGGCGTGCAGGCGCGGGGCGCGGCCGAAAGGCTCGATGAGCTGCACGTCATGGGCGGTGACCGTCCCGTCGAACACCTTGATCGCGAGCGCACCGTCCATCGAGAGGGTCTGACGGCCGTAGCGCACGTCGGGAATGACGCCCGACACCGCGCCGTGCATCGTCGGCAGCCCCATCGCGTGAGTGAGTTTCTCCATCGAGATCGGTTCGACCTGACCGCTCAGCCGCCAGCGCCAGCCCTCCGTGGTGGTACCGGCCGCGAAGTCCTTGAGCGCGAGGGCGCCGTCGAGGATCGGCACCCTCATCGCGCCGATCGCGAGGCCTGTCCCGCGCAGGCGCAAAGGGATAAGCACCGCGCCGATGGGGAGCTTCAGGAATTCGGCCCCTTCGAGCGTCAATTCGCCCGTCGTCGCTTCGCCCTGGCGCCACGGGATGCGGCCGTTCGCGCCGAACAGCGCGAAGCGGCGCTGCTCCCGATCTTCGAGCGATACCGCGCGAAGCTCCACGTTCACCGACTTCAGCCCGTCCCCCGAAGCGGTCAGTGCGACGGCTGCGTCCCCCTCGGCGCGCAGGTCCGACAAGGCGGTCTGCGCCAGCAGCGGTTTTAACATCTGTTCGTACAGCGCACCCAGCCGCAGCCGTGCCGATCGCACTTCGGTCTCGCCCAAGACGCCGCGCTCGTGGTCCCAGCTTGCCTTCAGATCGACCGTGCCGATCTCCGGCAGCTCGAGCGATCCGCTACGGATGTCGCTGCGGCCGTCACCCGTCGTGCCTTCGAGCGCAAGCCGCTGACCTTTGGCCGCGAGAAACAACGGCTGCCAGAACAGCTCCCCCGCACGCCACGCGAGGCGCGTGCTCCAGCGCCAGCCTTTGCCTTCGGAGGCGGCATCGACCTCGATCGTCCCGCCGATTTTCTCCGCCGCGTGCAGGCCGCTCGCGTCCGCGAACGCGATTCCGTCGAGCTGCACGCGGGCTTTGACCGCGGAGCCCTGAAGGTCGATCGTGCCGCTCGCGCGCCCTGCGGTGAGCTTCGGTGCCGACGGCGGCAGCAGGGTGTTGAAGCGCTCGAGCTTCGCGTTCACGAGCCGGGCTGCGAGCGCGGTGCGCGCGCCCGCGAGTCGGCCGCTCACCTGCCAGGTTTCGTCCGCGGCCGGTTTGAGCTCGGCCGTCAGGTCGCCGCGATCGCTCGCATAGGAAAAACTGAGCGGTATCTTCTCGCCGACGTCGAGCACGCCGCGAGTGCAGCTCACGCGGGAGCCGCTCGTCTGCAGATCGGCGCAGGTGAGGCTCACCTTGCGCCAGTCGCGGCCGCCGACGGTGAGGCGCTCGATCCGCAGCGCGAGCTCGCGCATGCCCGGACCGGAAAGACTCGCGCGCACCGACCGCGCCGAGAAAGCCGGCGCGACGATATCGTCTACCTCGAGGGAGATCTCTTTGGCGTGCGCGAGCCACGCGGTGCACGCGGTCGCGGCTGCAGCGAACGTGGCGGCCGCAATGGCGATGCGGCGCACCACCGAATCACGCAGGGAATACGCCCGTGGACTGGTAGCGGTCGCCGCGGTCGCAGATGATGACGACGATGACCGCATTCTCGGTCTCTTTCGAGACTTCGAGCGCCGACCACATCGCGCCGCCCGACGAGATGCCCGCGAAGATGCCTTCTTCGCGCGCGAGCCGGCGGGTCATCTCCTCGGCGTCGTGCTGCGACACTTCGATCATGCGGTCGATCTGCTTCCAGTCGCAGATCGCGGGCACGTACGCTTCGGGCCACTTGCGAATCCCGGGAATCTGCGAACCTTCGCTCGGCTCGCACCCGACGATCCTGACCTCGGCGTTTTGCTCCTTGAGATAGCGCGAGACCCCCATGATCGTCCCGGTGGTTCCCATGCTGCTCACGAAGTGAGTGACGCGGCCTTCGGTATCGCGCCAGATCTCCGGCCCCGTGCCTTCGTAGTGCGACAGCGGATTATCGGGGTTCGCGAACTGGTCGAGGATGACGCCGCGGCCTTCGTCGCGCATCTTCTCGGCGATGTCGCGCGCCATCTCCATGCCGCCTTCCTTCGGCGTCAGCACGAACTTTGCGCCGAAAGCGCCCATGGACTGCCGGCGCTCGATCGAGAGATGCTCGGGCATGACCAGGATCATCTTGTAACCCATCATCGACGCGCACATCGCGAGCGCGATGCCGGTATTGCCGCTGGTGGGCTCGATCAGGGTGTCGCCGGGTTTGATGTCGCCGCGCTCCTGCGCACGCCGGATCATCGAAAGCGCCGGGCGGTCTTTCACCGAGCCCGCGGGATTGTTGCCTTCGAGCTTGGCGAGCACCACATTGCTCGTCTTTCCGGGAAGGCGCTTCAATTGCACCAGCGGCGTATTGCCGACGAAATCTTCGAGAGTCTTCATTCCCCTGTCCGTTGCAAAAGTCGTTCGCAATAGCGTTGGACGCCCTGCTCGACGGTGAGAAACGGCGCGGTGTAACCGGCTGAGCGTAAACCCGCCACATCCGCCTGAGTAAAGCTCTGATAGCGTCCCTTGAGGTCTTCCGGAAAAGGCACGTACTGGATGACGCCCTGCGCCTGCAGTTCCTCCAGCGTGAGCGCGGTCCCGCCCTCGGCCGCCCTGCACGCATTCACCGTCGCGACCGCGACGTCGTTGAAGCTTTGCGCGGCGCCGGTGCCTGCATTGTAGATGCCGGCGATCTCCGGATGGTCGAAAAAGAAGAGGTTGAGCTTCACGACGTCCTCGACCGAGATGAAGTCCCGCCGCTGCTCCCCGTCGCCATAGCCGCCGCTGCCTTCGAAGAGCCTGACGCTGCCCGAGGCGCGATACTGGTTGAAGAAGTGATGAGCGACCGAGGCCATGCGGCCCTTGTGCTGCTCGCGGTCGCCGTACACGTTGAAGTAGCGCAGCCCCACGACCTGCGCGCTGTGCTCGCCCGCGCTGCGCCGCACGTACTGGTCGAACAGCAGCTTCGAGTAGCCGTAGACGTTGAGCGGCGCTTCGGACCCGGGGCTTTCGCGAAAGGTCGTTTTCGCGCCGTATACCGCCGCTGAAGAGGCGTAGATGTAAGGCACGGCCTCCTGGATGCAGTAATGCAGCAGCGCCTTCGAGTACTCGTAGTTCGTGCGCATCATCAGGCGGCCGTCGCGCTCGGTCGTGTCCGCGCACGCACCTTCGTGCAGGAGCACGTCGACCGCGTCCTCGAACTTGCCGTGCTGGACCGCCTCGATGAACTCGTCCTTGTCGACGTAATCGGCGATCTCGCAGTCCGCGAGGTTCACGAACTTGTCGCCGTGCGTGAGATCGTCGACCGCGATGATGTCGGTCACGCCTCGCGCGTTCAGCCCTTTTACGATGTTCGAGCCGATGAATCCTGCGGCTCCGGTCACGACCACATACGCCACGCGTTTCTATCCTTCTGCGAAAAGCTCTTCGGGCTGCACCACCGCAGTCCCGAACTTGCCGACGACGATCCCCGCCGCGCGGTTCGCGACGCGCACCGCTTCTTCGAGACTCGCCCCGCGCGCCAGCATCACGCCGAGCGTGGCGATGACGGTATCGCCGGCGCCGCTCACGTCGAACACTTCGCGCGCCTGCGCCGCGACGTGCAGGCGGCGCCCGGGCTGATAGAGCGTCATGCCCTCTTCACTGCGAGTCACGAGCAGCGCACGCGCTTTCAACTTGCGCATGAGCGCGTTCGCGCGGCGTGTGAGATCGCCCTCGCTTTTCCAGCTTCCCGCGACTTCCCTGAACTCCGAGCGATTGGGTGTGATCAGGGTCGCGCCGCGATAGCGGGAATAGTCGTCCCCC
Source organism: Betaproteobacteria bacterium (assembly GCA_028292065.1). Classification (GTDB taxonomy): domain Bacteria; phylum Pseudomonadota; class Gammaproteobacteria; order Burkholderiales; family SG8-41; genus JAQGMV01. The sequence continues at coordinate 2,341 of JAQGNC010000230.1, read as the reverse complement.
TTGGGGTCGACGAGCACCGGCTTGCCGGCCTCGCGCGCCATGCGGATCATGTTGACGATGTGAGTGAGCCCGCCTTTGCCGTAGTCCGAGAGTATCACCGCGTCGGTGCCGCGCAGCAGGCGCTGGAATTCGCGCAGCTTGGAGGCGAGCGCCTCGTGGCTCGGCGGGGTTTCGAAGTCGACACGCACCAGCTGCTGCTGGCGCGCGATCACCCGCAGCTTGATCGTCGTGGGCAGCCCCGCGTCGGTCTGGAGCAGAGCGGTGACGCCGTCGCGCTTCAGGAGCCGCCGCAGCGTCACACCCGCTTCGTCGCGCCCGACCACCGACAGCAGGCTCACTGCTGCGCCGAGCGCCACTGCGTTGCGCGCGACGTTCGCCGCGCCGCCCGGGCGCTCCTCGACGCGGTCGACTTTCACCACCGGCACCGGCGCCTCGGGCGAGATGCGCCCGACATCGCCGAACCAGTAACGGTCGAGCATGACGTCACCGACGACCAGCACGCGTGGTTTTGCGGCGGCGCGCTTCATCCGGTGCGCAGCGCCGCCGCGACTTCGGCGTTGATGCCCGCGAGCGCCGCGAGCGGATCGGGCGCGCGGGTGATCGGCCGCCCTATTACGAGATAAGTCGCACCCGACCGAATCGCGCCGGCCGGTGTGGCGACGCGCTGCTGGTCGTCCGCCGCGGCATCGGCCGGGCGTATGCCCGGTGTCACCAGGGCGAACTCGTCGCCGGACTGCGCGCGCACCGCGGCGGCTTCGCGCGCCGAGCACACCACGCCGTCGAGACCGCACGCGTGGGTGAGCGCCGCGAGCCGCAGCACCACGTCGTCGGGAGTACCCGCGATGCCGAGGTCGTCGAGGTCCGATTGCGCCATGCTCGTGAGCAGGGTCACGGCGATCAGCCGCGGGGCGTCGGGCCCCGCGGCAATTGCGTCGCGCGCCGCGGTGAGCATCGCCCGCCCGCCCGACGCGTGAACGTTGAGCATCCACACGCCGAGCCTCGCCGCGGCACGGCACGCGGCCGCCACGGTGTTCGGAATGTCGTGGAACTTCAGGTCGAGGAACACACCGAAGCCGCGGCTCGCGAGCGCTTCGACGAGCGCGGGCCCCGCGGCAGTGAAAAGCTCCTTTCCGACTTTGACACGGCATTGCGCAGGATCGAGCTTCTGCGCGAGCTCGAGCGCGGCTTTCGCATCCGCAAAGTCTAGTGCAACGATAATTTTAGGATCTGCCATCAGTATGCTTTACGCCTCACGCCTCACGCCTCACGCCTCACGCCTCACGCCTCACGCCTCACGCCTCACGCCTCACGCCTCACGCCTCACGCCTCACGCCTCACGCCTCACGCCTCACGCCGGGACGCCTTTCTCTTCGGTGCGCCGCGGAGAATAGGTCTCCCACGACGCGCACGCGGGACAGTGCCAGTAATACTGGCGCGCGCGAAATCCGCAGTTGTCGCATTTGTACATCGCGAGGTTCGCAGTGTGCTGGCTCAGCACGCCTTTGATGAGCTCGAGATCGCGGCGCCGTTCCATCGGCGCATCGAGGAGCTGTGCTTCGAGCAGTTTGTCGAGACCGAGCATGGTCGGGGTGCGGCGCAGCTCGTCGCGCACCAGGCGGTAAGCCGGCTCGGCGCCCTGCCGCTCGAAAGTCGCCTGGAACACGGTATTCAGCGCGTCGAGCGAGGGGTACTTCTCCAGGTAACCGCGAAGCAGGTTCAACCCCTCTTCGCCTCTTCCGAGCTGGTCGTATGCGCTGTAGATGCGCTCGGCGACCAGCGCGAGATACGCCGGGTTCTGGCTTTCGATCCGCTTCCACGCGTCGATCGCGCCGTCGACGTTGCCGTTGCCGAGCTCGAGGTCGCCCAGGAGGATGTTCGCCCGCACGCACATCCGGTGGTGCGCCAGCGCGGAGGCCAGGTGCGGCCGCGCCTCTTCGGGACGCGTGTGCATGATCTCGCGGCTCGCGAGCTCGCAGTGGAAGTTCGCGATTTCCTTCTGGTGCGAGCGGCTCGTGACGACTTCGAGCTTCTCCGCGATGCCGATCGCTTTCTGCCAGTCCTTTTCCTGCTGGTAGATCTCGAGCAGGAATTTGAGCGCGGGCTCGTCGTGCGGCGTTCCGGCGAGCTTCAGGAAGAGCTCTTCGGCGCGATCGAGGAGCCCTGCTTTCAGGTAATCCTGCGCGAGCTCGAACAGCGCCGCCCGCTTCTGGTCTTCCGGCAGGTCCGGACGCTCGACCAGGTTCTGGTGCATGCGGATCGCGCGCTCGATCTCGCCGCGCCTGCGGAAAAGGGCCGCGAGGGCGAAATGCAGCTCGGCGGTCTGCGGATCGACTTTCACCGC
>JAQGNC010000227.1 GCA_028292065.1 Betaproteobacteria bacterium | reverse complement strand
ATCTCAAGGCGCTGCGCGACATCTGGCCGGGCAAGCTGCTGGTGAAGGGACTGCTGCATCCCGACGACGCGGAAAAAGCGCTGGAATACGGCGCCGACGGCATCGTCGTGTCCAACCATGGCGGGCGCAACTGCGACTCGGCGCCTTCGCCGATCGAGGTGCTGCCGGGAATCGTCAAGGCGGTGGGCGATCGCACGACGATCATCTTCGACAGCGGCGTGCGCCGCGGCAGCGACGTGGTGAAGGCGCTGGCGCTGGGCGCCAAGATGGTGCTGATCGGACGCAGCACCCTGTACGGCACCGCCGCTGCGGGCGAGGCGGGGGCGACGCGGGCACTCGATATCTATCGCGGCGAGATCAGCCGCGCCATGGCGCAGATCGGCTGCAACAGAGTGTCCGAGATCGGGCCGCAGCACGTCGCCTTCCAGCACGAGCTCCTCACGGGAAAAGAAGCGTCGCAGCCGGCATCGCCCTCGCGCGGCGTACTCAACGTGCAACCCCTGTTCGCCACGCAGGACGAAACGCAATGAGTTAGCAGAGGTCGTGGCAGTCGCTTAAAAGCGACTCTGACCCGCTTTACCAAGACCCTGGCTGCCGGGAAAGGAGGACCCGCGTGATATGCTCGCAGGGCTGAGCATGGACCATCATTAAATTCAGGGGCTCGACCTGAGTGAGCGAGCACCCTGACGACCGATGACCGCAAGACGCATCCCGACGATACGCTCCCGGCTCATCCTGCTCGTGGTGGCCTGCATCATCCCGGCGTCGCTGATGGTCGTGGCGCTGATCTCGTACAACTACCATCAGGACCGCGCGCGGTTGGTACAGGAATCGATGGCCACCACGCGCGCGGTGATGTCTGCGATCGACCGGGACCTCGCCGGCATGCAGGCAGCCATGTTCTCGCTCGCCACCTCGCCCCATCTCGATTCCCACGATCTCGGCGCTTTTTATGAGCAGGCGGTGGACGTGCTCAAGACACAAAAGGCCTACAACGTCCTCCTGATCGATCGGAATTACCGGCAGCGTCTCAATACGCTGCGCCCGTTCGGCACCAGGCTGCCGTCGGGAGCCGCGCCGTGGTTGCAGCAGGTGTTCAGTACCGGGCGTCCGGTGATCACCGACATCTTCGTCGGCCCGGTCGCCGGCAAACCCCTGCTCGGGGTCGCCACTCCGGTACAGCGCGACGGCACGGTGATGTATGTGCTGGGGGCCAGCGTCGTCCCCGCACGGTTGTCCGAGCTGTTGAACGAGCAGCGTCTTCCCGAGCACTGGATCGGCGCGGTCTTCGACGGCACCGGCACCATCGTGGCGCGCACCCATCATATGGAGCGCTATGTCGGCACCAAAGGCACGCCGGAAGTGATTGCGCGGATGGCGCAGGCGCCCGAGGGCTCTCTGGAGTCGACCACCGTCGACGGCATCCCGGCGCTCGTGGTCTTCAGCCGGTCCGCCGTCTCGAACTGGACGATGGCGATCGAGATACCGTTGAAGAATCTCACCGACAGGCTGGCACAAACGCTGGCGTGGCTGGTCGCCGGTACTGCGTTACTGCTGTCGAGCAGCCTCGCGCTCGCGTGGGCGATCGGGAGTCGAATCGCACGATCGATACACCAGCTGGCCGGGCCTGCACTGGCACTCGGCTCAGGTGAAGCCGTGACCGTGCCCGCGCTGCACCTGAAGGAAGCCGACGAGGTCGGTCAGGCGCTGACGAGAGCGTCCGGAATGCTCATGTCAGCGCAGTACAGGGCGAATCACGACGGGCTCACCGGCCTCGCCAACCGCGCGATGTTTGAAGAAATTTTCATGCAGCAGCTCGCGGTGTGCCACCGGACGAAGACCAGTCTCGCGCTCGTGTATATCGATCTCGACGGCTTCAAGTCGGTCAACGACGTGCACGGGCACGCGGTCGGCGACCAGGTGCTTCGTATAGTTGCGACGCGTCTCACGCAGTCGATCCGCAAATCGGACCTGGCGGTGCGGCTGGGCGGCGACGAATTCGCGGTCATGTTGAGCCATGCGGGATCGGACGCCGCCGCGGCGTTCGCCGGGAAGCTGATCGACATTCTGTCGGCGCCGTATCCCGTCGGCGCGCTGACGCTCGAGATCTCGGCGAGCATCGGCATCGCTGCATACCCGGAGTCCGGGACCGCAAGCGAGGCGCTGCTGCAGCAGGCCGACAAAGCGATGTACAAAGCCAAGGCCGCGGGCAAGCAACGCTATGTGCTGGCGGGCTGAGGCGAGCCCTTCCCAGGCGATAATGATTACAGCGGCTGCGTTGAACCCGCCGCTCGGCATCACATGAAACCTGCCCGATCGTCGCCGTCTGCGACAACGCAACGAGAAAGAGGACACAGATGGACCTGCGCGACAGCCTACTGATGATGGCCGGCTACAACCGGTGGATGAACGAAAAGCTTTACGCAGTGTGTGCGCAGGTGCCCGATGAGGAGCGCAAGCGCGACCGCAAGGCTTTCTTCCGCTCGATCCACGGTGCGCTGAATCATCTCCTCCTCACCGACCGCGGCTGGATGGGACGCTTCGAAGGCAAGCCATGGGCGTTTGGCGCCCTGAACCAGGAGCTATACGCTGATTTCGACGAGCTGCGGCGCGAGCGCGCCACGACCGACCGTGAGATCGAGGCGTTCGTCACCGCGACGACCTCGCAGCGGCTCGACGCGCCGTTCGAGTACCAGAACTATGCGGGGAAGACATTTTCTCACCCCCTCGGTCCCGCCCTCGTGCATCTCTTCAACCACCAGACTCATCATCGCGGACAGGTCACAACGCTGCTGAGCCAGCTGGGCATCGATGTAGGGGTGACCGACGCGATTGCGTTCTACCGTGAGCAGGTGCTTCCCGCCGCATGAAGCGTGCGCGCACCTTTGTTGCTCCGGCTCCGCCGAAAGCCGTCATCCCATCAGTTTCTGCGCTCCGCTCCACAAGTAATCCACGACCTCCCCAGCCGGCTGCGCCCGCGCCATCGCGCTCGATTGTCCCGCCCAGACCTGCATGCGTTGCACGTCGCCGCTTTGCTGCGCGGCCTGGCGCATCGTGGCGGTGAGGCCGCGCTGGACGGGGTAGGGCGCGGGACGCGGTGCGGCCGCGGCGGCGGCTGCGTGAACATAGTCGGTGGCGATGCTGCGGCCGGCGCGGCCGCTGAACGCGCGAGTGAGCGTCGTTCCTTCCGGCGGCGTTCGCGCGAGTGCCTCGGACCATGCCGGATGGATTTTCGATTCCGGGCATCTGAGGAAGCCCGTGCCGATCTGCACCGCGCTTGCGCCCAGCATGAATGCGGCGGCGACACCGCGCGGGTCGGCGATGCCGCCGGTTGCGACCACAGGCACGCGCACCGCGTCGACCACGGCGGGCAGGAGCGCGAAGAGGCCGACCTGCTGCGCTTCCGCAAGCCGCGAGTCGAAACAGCCGCGGTGGCCTCCGGCTTCCATTCCCTGCGCGACCACGACGTCGGCGCCCGCGGCTTCTGCGGCTTTCGCTTCAGCGACCGTGGAGACGTTGGCGAACCACGTGATGCCGCGAGCTTTGAGCTTATCGACGAAGTCGGCCGGATACAGACCCATGACCGAAGAAACGATCGGAGGGTTCGCGGCGAGCAGGGCTTCGCACTGGGCGGAGAAGTCGAGCGGTGCCGCGTCTCCGGCGTCGTGCGGCACGGGAGGGCCCCAGTCGGACAGAAAGCTTCGGACGCGCGCTTCATGCTCCGCGTCGCGGACGGGCTCGGGATCGGGCACCCACAGGTTCAACTGGAACGCGCCCGTCGATTGCGCGCGAAACTCAGCGGCCCACGCGGCGATGTCCGCGGGTTTCATGAGCAGTGCGCCGCACGCGCCGAGCCCGCCGGCGTTCGCCACCGCGATCGACAGCGATGGCGGACACGCGCCGGCCATCGGCGCAAGCAGCAGGGGGACGCGGAGCCCATAACGCTCGCAAAAAGCTGCGGTTCTATTGCGGATTTCAGTCATATAACCTCCACGGCATCGCGCTTCACAGGCCGCATTTTACGGCGGTGCCTGCGAACGCGTTGCTTCACATCGGCGGTATGCCCGCGGTCTTCACCACTGCCGTCCACCTCGTGACTTCCGACCTGATCATGGCGGCGAACGCTTCGGGTGAGCTCGCGATGATCTCGGAGCCGTCGGCCGAGAGCTTGTCTTTCGTGTCGGACACCTGCAGCACCGCGACGATCTCCCTGTGCAGCCGTGCGACGATGTCGGCAGGCGTGCCCGCGGGCGCCCATACGCCGGTCCATTGCGCCGATTCGTAGCCCGGCAGACCCGCGGCTTCGGCGATCGTCGGCAGTTCCGGCGCCGACGCCGCGCGCTTTGCGCTCGCCACCCCGAGCGCGCGCAGCCGTCCGGCGCGGACATGCGGCATCCGCGTCGACATGCTGTTGGTCATCAGCGCGACCTGTCCGGCGATGAGATCGTTCACGCCCGGTGTGCTTCCCTTGTAGGGCACGTGCACCAGGCGAATGTGCGCCATGCTCGCGAAGAGCGCGGTCGCCATGTGTGAATTGGTGCCGTTGCCGCCTGAGGAATAGAGAATCTGGTCGGGGTGGGCTGTCGCGAGCGCGATCAGCGCCTTCACCGTTTTCGCGGGCATCGAAGGATGCACGGTCATCACGTTCGGCGACACGACCGCGTTGGTGATCGGCGCGAAATCGCGCAGCGTGTCGTAAGGCAGCTTGCGATAGAGCGCCGGCGCGATAGTGAAAGCGGCGCCGTTCATGAGCAGTGTGTAGCCGTCAGGCTTCGCTTTCGCCACCGCATCGTTGCCTAGAATCGTTCCGGCGCCCGGACGGTTCTCGACGATGACCTGCCTGCCGACGCGCTTGGTGAGACCGTCGGCGATGAGACGCGCCACGGTATCGCTGCCGCTGCCGGCGGGAATCGCGACGACGATGCGCACCGGCCTGCTCGGGTACGTGTCCTCTGCCTGAGCGTTACCGGATGCGGCGCCGAGCAGGATCGATGACGCAACGATCACGCCGGCTGAATGCGACGAGCGAGGCATACTCAATCGTGCTGCTCCTGTGAGTCGGCGCGAGACGGCGCGCGGTGCGGCGTTGCGGAGGGCGAGGTGCAGGCTAATGCTGCTGGCAGCGAGCGTCAAGGCGCGGCGTGCCGACAGCGCTGAGGACGGTGCTAGTATCGATCACACAGACTCGATTCCGGAGGAGCACCGCATGACGAAGATCCCATACGGCAGGAAGCTCACTGCTGTCGCGTTGCTGGTCGCAGCGACGCTTGCAGGGTGTGCGACGACACCATCCGACGAGAGCGCTTCCGCCGTGCGCAGCGGCTGGTTCTTCGTCGGCGGCCAGTACGTCGAAGGCAAGGCAGGCCCGCTGCTCGAGCGCCAGATGTACGTGGAGTACCA
>JAQGNC010000218.1 GCA_028292065.1 Betaproteobacteria bacterium | reverse complement strand
ACGAGCAGCTGCGAGCGCTCGCGACGACAGACGCGCTGACCGGATTGAAGAACCGCCACTATTTCGAGCAGAGCCTGGAGGCGAACCTCGACCTGCTCGGTCGCAGCGCTTCGCCGCTGTCGCTGCTCCTGATCGACGCCGATCACTTCAAACGCATCAACGACACCCTGGGACATCCGGTGGGCGACAAGGCGCTGCAGACGATCGCGCGCGTGCTGGAGGCGAACTGCCGCAAGAGCGACGTCCTCGCGCGCTATGGCGGCGAGGAGTTCGCAGTCATCCTGCCGAACGCCGATTATTCCGGTGCGATCTGCGCAGCCGAGCGATTCCGCGCCGCGATTGAAAGCGAAGCACGGATGGAAATGCCGCTCACGGTCAGCGTCGGGGCTGCGACGGCGGCGCCGCGAAGCGACGGAAAAACCCTGCTCATCGATGCGGACCAGGCGCTGTACGCCTCGAAGCGGCACGGGCGCAATCGGGTGACCCATGTGCAGGATGTGTCCGCCGCCGAACGGTCCTGAGACTTCACCGCGCCGGAGGCGCTGCCGCATCGAGCAGTGGCAGACCCACCCCCACCCTAATCCTCCCCTGAGGGGGAGGGAACGTTTTTTCATCCGCGCCGCGGATAACTCTCCTTCCCCCTCAGGCGGAAGGTTGGGATGGGGGTGGGTTTGAAGGCAAAGGAGGCGCGGAGGGAAACCTTGGTTTCCTTCCGCATCGTTCACCGCCCGCGGTCCCAGCGGGACCCCTCAGGGGGAAGGTCGGGATGCGCCTGGGGGTAGGATTTACGCCCGCGCCGGCTCGGCGGCCTGCTCGGGCTCGTCCGGCAGCAGCAGCACGATCGCCGAGCGCACTGCGGCGATTCCCGCCATCACCCACAGCAGGTTGGTGAAGCCGATGCCCTTGACCATCGGGCCGAGGAGCCACACCGCGAGCGAGCTGATACCGAAAGCCACGGTCAGCCGCATCCCTGCGACTCGCGAGCGCAGGCGGTCGTTGACGTAGCGCACGATCATCGCGTCGGTGAAAGGGATGGAACCGAAGACGAAGATCATCACCGCGAGCAGCGACGCGAAAAGCCACCAGCTCTGCGTGTGCGCGGCGAGGATCAGCAGCGGAATCTGCGCGACCGACATCCACAGCTGGAGCGGCTTGAATGGCACGCGGTCGATCAGGTTGCCGACGACGATCTGCGCGAACGAGGCGATGGTGTAGATGAGCGCGAGCAATAGCCCTAGCATCGCCGGGTCTTCCAGCACGCCGAGGAAGCGCTCGGACATGAGCTGCGAGTTGCCGTTGGTCGTGAAGTTGAAAAGCATGCTGCTCGTCACTGCGGCTGCGGTCATCACGGTGAACGCGCGCACGAGCATCGCGGGCGAGAGCACAACTTTGGCTTTGCCTTTGCGTTTGGACGGCGCTTCGCTCTCTTTCGGACAGACGATCGCGAAGACGATCCCGCACAGAACCGCGAACATCCCCGGCACCACGAAAGCGGCGCGCCAGCCGATCCACTTGATCAGGAGCCCGGTCACCACCGCGGCGACCGCGATGCCGAGGTTGCCCGCGAGGCCGTTCACGCCGATCACCGCGCCCGGGTTCGGGACGTTCTGGACCAGCATCGGGATGCCGACCGGGTGATAGATCGAGGCGAAAGCGCCGATGAGGGTGAGGCACGCAGCGAGCTGCCAGGCGTTTTGCGCGAGCGCGGTCAGCATCGCGGCGGCTCCGATCCCGACGAAGAAGATGATCATCATCACGCGCCGGCCCCACAGGTCGCCGAGCCGCCCCGCGGGCAAAGCGCCGAGGCCGAACATGGCGAAAGCGCCGACCGCATAAGGCATGAGATCGCCCCAGTTGGCGTAGCCGAATTCGGCGGCGATCGACGCGACCGCGGTCGCGAAGATCAGCAGGAACATGTGATCGATGCCGTGCGCGACGTTGAGCAGCAGGGTGACGGCTCGGGGGAATCGATCGTGATGCGGGGCAGGTTCTGAAAGCGTGGTCATAGATTCGGGGTGGACGGCCTTGTTCGTCATTCCGGACGCGCGCGAGCGCAAGTGATCCGGAATCCATTTTCAATGCAGCTCAAAGTCAAATTGGGTTCTGGCCTGCGCCAGAACGACGGCCTTTCTCGTCATTCCGGACGCGCGCCAGCGCGAGTGATCCGGAATCCATTTTCAACGCTGTAGCCGCGCGTCAGGCCCGAGTGTGCTTGAGCTACAATCGTCCTGCTTTAGCGTATTAACACCGAACCCTTCCGAAATGGACAACCCTTCCGCTTTACCGCAGGCCACGGGCGATCTCGGGCGAGTCCCCGAAAGACCGGTGCTCGGCGAAAGCTCGCGCGCGATCGTCGCGCGGAAGACCTCCTACCCCAACCGCCACCACATCACCCCGCACTGGCACGCCCGCGCCCAGTTCATCTTCGCGGTCGCGGGGACGATGACCGTGCGCACGCCGCGGCGCGCGTGGATCGTGCCGCCGAGCCGTGCGCTGTGGGTGCCTTCGCGCACCGTCCACGAGATCCAGACTTTCGGGGTGGTCGAGATGCGCAGCCTGTACGTGAGCGCCGCTGCGGCGCACGGCATGCCGTCGACTTGCGTCGTGCTCGACGTGACCGCGCTGCTGCGCGAGCTCGTGGTGCGCGCGGTCGCGCTGCCGGTGCGCTACGACGAAGACGGCGACGACGGCCTGCTCATGCGCCTGCTGATGACCGAGATCCGCCGCCTGCCGCAATGCGCGCTCGACCTGCCGCTCCCCGAAAGCGCCGATCTGAGCGCGCTGTGCGAGCGCATCCTGAGCGACCTCTCGACGCGGCGGCCGTGCGGCTTCGAAGCCGACGCCATGAACACCAGCTCGCGTACCCTCTACCGCCGCTTCCTCAAGGAAACCGGAATCACGTTCGCGCGCTGGAAGCAGCAGGCGCGGCTGCTCGAATCGATCCGCCGCCTCGCCGAAGGCGCGCCGGTGACAACCGTCGCGCTGGACTTGGGATACGAGAGTGCGAGCGCGTTCTCGACGATGTTCCGGCGCTCCCTCGGCATCGCCCCGCGCGCCTACATCGCGGGGTCAGACCCCACCATCGTTGGGGTCTGACCCCGTCATCGTTGGGGTCTGACCCCACCTCGGTTGGGGTCTGACCCCGCCTCGGTTGGGGTCTGACCCCGGTTTGCCGCGGGCGCGAGGGTTGCTAACTCCCGCGCATGTTCGGATCAAGCAAACACCACCCCATCGACGAGCACCAGGCCACGGGCGAGCTCGAGCGGGTCTATCACGACATCCGGCAGGTGATGCGCGTGAGCGGCGTGAACCTCAACTTTCGTACGTGGGCGGCTTTCGAGCGCTCGTTCCCGCTGGTCTGGGCGGCGGTCAGGGATAACGCAGGCACGTACGCGTTCGAGCATGCGGCC
>JAQGNC010000178.1 GCA_028292065.1 Betaproteobacteria bacterium | reverse complement strand
CGACCACGCCGGTCACGTTCTGGGTCGGCAGCAATCACGGCGCATCGATCGTGAAGCTCGTCCCGCTCGACTGAGCGACAGCGACCACAATGCAAACTCTGCGTTGTAATCCTCTGGCGCTGGTGGGATAGTCTCTGAATAACAAGACATGCCGGCTACTGCACGGAGGGGCACTCCATGAAACGTAACATCCCCGCACTGCTGCTCGTGCTCGCCGCAGCCGCGCCGGCTGCGCATGCGCAGAAAACGGACGGCGATCTCGACGCAACGCAGTTGCACGGCCGGCAGGTTTTCGCGCAATCGTGCGGCATCTGTCACCTCGCCCCGTCGCTCGGCGCCAAGACATACGGGCCGCCGCTGAACAAGGCTTCGGCCGCCGGCAACGACGAAGTCATGCGCGCGATCATCGTCAACGGCACCGAGCGCATGCCCGCTTTCAAGTATTACCTCAAGCCTGCGGATATCGACGCGATCATCGCTTACGTGAGATCGGTTCCGGCGCAGGTCGTGCGTGCAGCGAACGAATCGAAGGGAGAATCACGATGAGCAACGTGAAGGCGATGGTCGTTGCATGCGCGGCGGCACTGTTCGTAATGACCCCGGCGCTCGCCGCCGACCAGATCCTCAGCGGCGCAGTCGCATCGCCGTCGGGCCAGAAGCTGGAAGGTGTGACTGTGTCGGCCAAGCTCGAAGGCTCGACGATAACCACCAGCGTGTATACCGACACCGCCGGCGTTTACGTCTTTCCTCCGCTGCCTGCGGGCAACTACCGAGTCTGGGCCCAAGCGCTCGGCTTCGAATTGAACAAGGGCAGCGTCGATCTCACCGCCGCGCGACGCCAGAACTTCACACTGCAGGAAATCGCCGATGCCGAGCGGCGCTTTCGCCAGCTGCCGGGCGAGATGATGGTCGCAGCGTTGCCCGACGCGACGCCGCAGGACGCGCACATGAAGAAAATCTTCATGAACAACTGCACCGCGTGCCATTCGACGAGCTATGCGCTGCAGTTCAGGTTCGACGAAGCCGGCTGGAACAAGATCATCGCGCTCATGAAAATGGCCCCGAACAACGGCGTCTATCCCGGGCCGAACGGCAAACCGAACCAGATCATGGATCGCAACCAGAAGCAGCTTGCGGCGTACCTCGCGCGTGCACGCGGGCCGGGCGAATCGTCGATGAAAATCACGTCGCGTCCGCGGCCGACCGGCGAGGCGGCGCGCGCGGTGTGGACGCTTTATGACCTGCCGCTCAATCCCGATGCAGGCATCGGGACGAAGTACAACACCAACGACGGCACCGACTGGGCGATGGGAACGACCTCCAAGCTCGGCCAGATGCCTCACGACGGCGGCCTCGGCCTCGACGGCACGATTTACTTCACCCTGAACAACCCGAACCGCAGCGGCACGATCGGCAAGGTCGATCCGAAGACAGGCGCAGTCAAATACATCAAAGCCGATGCCGCCAACGGTCGGGCCGCGGGTGCGCACGGGCTTACTCGCGACGCTGCGGGCAATTTCTGGTTCGACGTGAACCCGGGACGCCGCGCGCTCGGCAAGCTCGACGTCGCGACCGACAGCATCACGATCTACCAGACACCGGAGACCATGTCCCCGCTCGGCGGCGCCGTGACGATGGACGTCGACGGCAAAGGCAAGATCTGGGCGTCTACGCCTTCCGGCGCGGTGCGATTCGATCCGGTCACTGAAAAGTTCACCGAGTTCAAGTCGCTCATCCCGGCCAAGGCTGCCAAAGGTTCCGGGCAGACCTACGGGGCAGCCGGCGATCGCGACGGCAACGGCTGGTGGGCGCAGATGGCGATGGACACGATCGTCAAAGGCGACGTTGCAAGCGGCAAGGCGATCGAAATCAAGCTGCCGCCGGTCAAGATGGACATGTCGAGCGACGATCGGGCGTTCTACGATACGGTGAGCGATCTCAGCTTCAACACCCCGGTGCCGTGGTCGCAGGGTCCGCGCCGCATGGGAACGGACAAGAACGCGAACGTGTTGTGGGTGGGCAATTCGTGGGGAGCGACATTCGCGCGCATCGACACCAAGACCATGGAGACGAGGATCATCCCGTTCCCGGATCCGACGATGCAGCCGTACCACATCGTCGTCGACAACAAGCACAACGTCTGGGGCAACCTGTGGACCTCGGATCGGATCGTGAAGCTCGATCCGGCAACGAACAAATGGACCCTGTTCGATCTCCCCGTTCGCGGCACCGAGATCCGCCATATCGCGCTGCTCGAGCGGGGTGACAAGCTGAGCGTCGTGATGCCGGTCTATCGCACCAACCAGATGGGCGTCATGACGGTCAGGAGCGAAGCCGAGCTCGCTGCGCTGAAAGCGAAGGCGCAGTAAATCGTACCCGGCACGCCTCGCCTCAGCGGCTGTCGGCCGATTCTGACGTCGCTCGTCGTTGCCGCGTATGTATCGGCCGGCGTTCCGGCGCAAGCGGCTTCGTCTTTCGACAAGGGCCCGGCAGGCTCGGTCGCTGCGTACCCGGCGCGCCCCATCCGCATCATCGTACCGGGTTCTCCCGGCAGCGCGAACGATTTCACCGCGCGCGCGATCGGCCAGCGTTTCACCGAGGCATGGGGCCAGCAGATCGTGATCGACAACCGCTCTGGTGCCGGCGGCATCATCGCCCACGAGCTTGCGGCAAAAGCGGCGCCGGACGGCTACACGCTGATTTTTTCCACGTCGGCGGGCCTCGTGATCAACCCGCTACTCAACAAGGTGCCGTACGATTCGTTCCGGGACCTCGCGCCGATATCGCTGGGCTCGATCAATCCGCAGATGCTGTTCTCCCACCCGGCTGTGCCCGCTGCGAATGTTCAGGAGCTGATTGCGCTTGCGCGAGCGAAGCCGGGACAGTTGAACTGCGCATCCGCCGGCACCGGGACGCCGAACCATCTCGGCTGCGAGCTGCTGAAGTCGACGGCGAAGATCGATTTCGTTCACGTCCCCTACAAGGGCGCGACGCCGGGGTTCATGGATGTCGTCGCCGGCCAGGCGCAGTTCATGTTCAACAGCATTCCCGCGGTCCTGCCGCTCGCCAGGTCGGGAAAGATAAGGGCGTTGGGGGTGGGCGGGCCGAAGCGCTCGATGGCCGCGCCCGAAGTGCCGGCGATCGCCGAAACGCTCCCTGGCTTCGAGTGCGTGAACTGGTACGCGATGCTCGCGCCGGCGAAAACCCCGCCCGCGACGATCGCAAAGCTCAACGCCGAAATAGTAAAGATGATCGCCGATCCGCCTTTCGCACAGCGGCTGGTCGACCTGGGCTCGGAGCCGCAGTCGAGCTCTCCCGCGGAGTTGCGCGCCTACATGCGCAAGGAGACCGAACGCTGGGACCGCGTGATCAAGGCCGCGGGACTGAAGATCGAGCGTTGAGCGTTGCCGCGGGGCCGGGTCAATCGAAGAACGCGAAAGCCCTCGTCTCGATGCTTTCGCGCGGCGGTGCGCCGGCCGGCGTTGCAGGATCATCGAACGCGCTGTGCGCAGTGAAGCGCGAAGGCTTGCCGGCGTCGGAATCGAACACCTTGAACACCAGCGCCTCGTCGCGCTGCATGCGCGGGAACCAGAACCACGCGTGCAACGGATGGTGGGCGATGTGGTAGACCTCGCCGGTGCGGTCCTTGTAGCGGCGCTCCACCCGGATGAAGCCCTGCTGCGGAATGGTGCGGCCGTCGCAGATGCCGAGCGGGTCGATCATCACCGTCCCGCGTATCGGCCGCCACACCTGGACGATTGCCCAGCGCTTCGCGATGCGGCGCTCGGCTCCCGAGTCGCCGACGATCTCGCGCAGGCGTCGCGGCGCTGACGCTTCGGTGTAGTCGTTGTGCACACCCTTGACCGTCGGACGCGCGCCGGAAGCCTTCTGTCCTTCTTCGTCGCTCACCCGGATCGTGTGGTCGAACACCACGACTTCCGCCGCGCCCGAATGCTTCCTGATCAGCGCCTCGACTTCCGCGTCGTAGACTCGGCCGCGCTCGTCTTCACTCGTAAAGTCCGCGACTTTCGTCGCGTGATCGACGAACACGAAGCCGTGGGTGTCGAGATCGAACGTATCGCGCAGCGGCCTGCCGTTGCGAACCGTCATCTCGTATTGGCGGTATTGCGGCGGGATCGCGTTGTGCTCCATCTCGGGCCAGTCGATGTAGCGCACCGGCGGTATACCGGTATCGACGATGTAGTTGAAGCTCGCGCGTATGGTGTCGGCGGCCGGCTTCTCGAGCGTGAGGTTCATCGGGTCTCTCCACAAGTCGGGCGATTGCGAGGTCTTGCCATCGTTCCTAAGGGCGGCGGGAGCGCTCGCGCAGTCGTGGCCGGCAGCGCGCGAATTGACGATTATGAGCCTAGCCCGGGGGTCATTCCGACGGCGCGCACGACCTTCGCCCATTTCGCGATCTCGTCGGCGTAAATCTTCGCAAATTCTTCCTGCGAGCTTCCCGCGACGTCGAGGCCCTGGCCCAGCAGCAGCTTGCGGGTTTCGGGCTCGAGCAGTGCGCGGGAGATGGTCTCCTGCATCTTGTGGGCAATGGCTTTGTCGGTGCCCCCGGGCAGGAACACGGCGTACCAGTTGTCGACGCCGAAGCCCGGTACGCCGGATTCGGCGACGGTCGGCAATTCGGGAAGCGCCGGCGTGCGCTTCGGCCCCACGACCGCGAGCGCACGAAGCTTGCCGCTGGTGAACATCGGCCGGGTCGAGATGACGCTCGCCACGGTGACCGCGATGCGCCCGCCCACGACGTCGGTGACGCTGGGAGCGGTGCCTTTGTAGGGCACGTGCGTCATCCTGAGCCCGGTCATCTGGGTGAACAGCGCCATCGTCAGATGCTGCGCCGAGCCCTGGCCCGAGGACGAGTAGAACAACTCTCCCGGCCGCGCCCTCGCGAACGCGATCAGCTCCTTGACGTTCTTCGCAGGCACCGACGGGTGCACGACCATGACGCCGGGCGATACCGCGGCGAGCGTCACGGGCAGCAGATCCTTCAACGGGTCGTAGGGCAGCTTCATGATGCTCGGCGTGATGGTGATACCCGACGAAGCGGTCAGCACGGTGTAGCCGTCGGGAGCGGCTCGCGCGACGGCTTCGGCGGCGATCGCCCCGCCCGCGCCCGGACGATTGTCGGGCACCACCGGCTGCCCCCACGCCTGGCTCACCTTCTGAGCGACGAAGCGGCCGATCGTGTCGGTGCCTCCCCCCGGCGCGAGCGCGATGACCATGCGTATGGATTTGACGGGATAGGCGGGTGCCTGCGCGTGCGCTGCGCCTGAAATGAAAAGGCTCGCCGACAGCATCAGTAACGCGGGGGTGGCGGTCCTCGCGGCAGACATGTTCATCCCTTCCTCCTCGGTGTTCCGGACGCGCAGTGCATGAGTGCCGCGCGGGTGGGAAGTATAGCGACCCGGGCGCGGCCGGATGATAAAGAGGGGCGGGCTTGCGGCGGTTCGGCACTGACATCGACGCCAGTCGTGGCATCATAGCGCGCCTGATCGCGTCAAAGGAGGGATGTCATGGCAACTCAGCTTACATTGGACACATGAGGAGACCTGATGACTACAGCTGAACAGTATTCCGGGCAGGAACGGCGCGCTCACGATCGCTCGGCGGGCATCCGGTTGCGCCGGCGCCAGAAGCAGCCGGTCGAGAAGACGCGGGACCGGCGGCGCGGCAGTGACAACGGCTTCGACATCGCCGGCGCGCTCGAGCTGCACCTCGACCAGGTCAAGACGCGCCGGGGAATGATCGCGCTGCTCGAATCCTGGTTGCGTGAGGCCGACGAGAGCGCACCGGCCGAGCGCGACGAGAACTACGTGCGTGCAGTCGAGCGCGCGATCGCGGCGATGACGGCGGCGCCGGACCCGCTGACCGCGATCGCGGTGTTGCAGCGGTCATCAGAGTGACTACAAGGAACGCGTAGATGGGCAGTCGTAGACGTGAGTAAAGGACTGGATTTGCTGCCTGGACGTGAAATCGTGAAGTTTCTCCCGAGCTTTTCCAGGCGCATGGATGTTTAGACCGGACCGGCGCGCCGCAGCAGCAATACGCAGAGGTTGCAGTTTATTCATCATCGCCTGGCTGACGCTCGCCGGCGGTTGCGCGCGGGTGCCGGGTCCCGCCCAGACCTCGCTCAAGGCCGATACCCTAGGCGAGCTGCGCGCATACCTGCTCGGTCACCCGGCAGACCTCGACGTGTTCAGGCTGCGCGGGCCGTTTGCCGTGGACGTGCAGAAAGACCATGAGCTGCGCCTGTCGAGCACCGAGCGTTTCGACACCGACCTCTATCTCGCCGCGCCTGCCGAAAAACTCCCTCTCGTTATTTTCCTGCACGGCTATGACAGCTCGAAGGAAGCGCATGCGAACCAGGCGCTGCACGCGGCCTCATGGGGAATGCACGCTCTATCCGTGCAGCTTCCCAACAAGGGTTCGTGGGTCGCCAACGGCAGAACGCTGGCGCGAATCGCCGCTTTTGTCCACCGCGCCCCCGACGTTCTCGGCAAGCGCATCGACGTTGACAGGATCATCCTGGTCGGACACTCGTTCGGCGGTTCCGCAGTGGCGATTGCGCTGGCGGAAGGCGCCCCGGCCGCGGGCGGCATCCTGCTCGATCCGGCGGCGGCGGGCCGCGATCTGCCGAAATTCCTGCAGCAGATAAAAAAACCGGTAATGGTGCTCGGTGCCGACGAGGACGTTTCGTACGCACGCAATCGGGACTACTTTTATCGGTTCATTCAAGCCGGCGTTGCCGAAGTGTCGATCAGGGGCGCGACCCATGAGGACGCCCAGTACCCTTCGGAGTTCGCTTTGCGCAACGCCGGAACCGACCCCCATACGACCGAAGAATCACAGCTCACCTTCGTGAGCGCGTTGACCTCGGCTGCGTTCGGTCTTGCGGCGGACGGCACGTTCGACTATGGCTGGAAAAGTTTCGACAACGTCTTTGGCAATGGCAAGTTCTTTAACCCGAGGAAGAAGTGACTGCGATGAATGTCGGAATACGCACCGCGTTCCTGCTTGGTTTGTCGGTCCTGTGGTCGGCCGCGTCTCACGGCGCAGAACCTGCCGGCGCCGAGTTCAATGAAGAGGTGGTCAAGCAGGACCGCATCTACCACAGTCGGGGCGCACAGACCGCGACGGGTTACACCGTCGATCGCGCGCTCCTGATCTATGCGGACGGCCTGGCGTCCGGGTTCGAGCGTGCGTTGGCCGATCTCGGCCCCGCAGACCGATGGCTCGACATCGGAGCCGGCGAAGGCCAGGCCGTGCTCGATTACTACACGCCGGGCTACGACCTGGCACACCCGCAAGGACGCGAGCGCCGCGGCAGGAAAGCGCAGGCGGTGGCGATATCGATAGAAGACCGCCGGACTCGTCTGTGGGATTTGAGCGCGGGCACGCTCGAACCGAATCAGATTCAGTATCTGTTCGGCCGGCGCATGAGCCAGTATTCGCTCGAGGAGCTCGGGAAATTCCAGCTCATCACCGACGTCATCGGCGGTTTCTCGTACACCGATGGCCTTTCGCGGTTCATGGAGAAAGTGCTCGGCCTGCTGGACGTGAACGGCAGCTTCTATACGGCGCTACAGGACGTGCAGTGGGAAGACGGATCGAATCGCCCGTTCTACCCGGGTGCGCCGTTCCTGACCCGGATCATCGATGCCGCCGGCGCCGACATGAAAGTGTGTGCGTGGCTCAAGCGCATCGCGTGTGTCGAAGTCACGTGCGAAGCGAAGCCGCAATGGCAGCCGCCGCTCGAGGCATTCCACGTCCGCAAAGTCTGCAACGAGGTGGCGGTCCCGGCTGTGGAAACGGTTCATTACCAGGCGGGAACGCCTCCCGAACGCCGCTTTCAACTGCGGCAGTAATCAGCCGGCGGCTGCAGCAACGTCCCTCACGCCGGCTCGAGGCCGCTTTTCGTGATCGCATCGGCCGCGTCCGCTGACGCCAGGAACCTGATGACCGAGCGCGCCAGTTCGGCGTCCGGGCTCGTCGCGGCGACGCCCGCTGAAAACACCGACACTTTCTGCAGCTCGGGCGGCAGCGGCGTGATGTGCGCGATGCCGGGCACCGGGATCAATTCGCTGATCTGCTGGAATGCGATCTCGGCGTCTCCACGCGCAACCACAGCGCCGGTACGCTCGCCGCCGCCGATCATTCGGCTTTTACTCAACACCTGATCCGCAATGCCCAGGCGCTGACACAACTCGGTCGTCAGATATTGGCCGCTGACACTCGCCGAGTAAGCGATGGATTTCGCTTCGAGCAGCGTGCGTCGCAATGCATCGGCTGAACCGATGTCAGGCCTGGGCGCTCCGGCCTTTACGGCCATTCCGATGACCGATCGCGCAACCGGCAAACAGCCTTCGGCCAGGACGACGCCGTCATCGATGAACTGCTGCATGAGGGTTTGCGCGACGATCACGACGTCGGCGGCTTCACCGCGCTTCAGCCGGCTCGCGATGGAGGTTTCACCGGTGCCGACCGACGTCGTCGCGGTGACGATCGTTTTATTCGTCAGGCGCTCGAGTTGCGGGATCAACGCAAGATGCGCCGCGGTAAAAGCGCCCGAGGTCATCACTCTGATTTCAGTCGAGGGTGCAGTCATGGGTGTTCGGGTCACTTCATAAAAGTTGCGAATCGCGCGATGGTGCCGCGGGAGGCTGCGATTTTATCGCGGATGGGCTGCCACGGCTGCAGCGCCTGTCCTGAGCCTGTCGAAGGGCACCAGCGGCGCTTACTTCACTTCCCTCAGGTGCCGCATCGCCGTGCCCAGCGCCTTCCGGTCTTCGTCATACAGCGGCTTGCCTTTCAGATACGGGCCCAGCGCGTCGAGCTCGCCGCTCGTGATGTCCGGCCGCGGCTCGAAGCGAAAGCTGCGGGCGAGCGGCAAGGGCCGCGCTGAAGGCGTGAGGCGGATCGTCTCACTGCCGGGTGCCCGGTCCGTATCGGCGGCATGGCCTGCGTTCGCCAGCAGCGCCAATGCCAACATCGTAGCGCCCATCACTGCGTTCATATCGCTCCTGTGAATCGTGCAAGTCGTTCGCGGGACTGTACAGGATGTCTCATACTTCGGGATTGCACCCGAGGAGTCCGAATCAGATGAACGATGCCCTGCGTACCATCCTGCCGATCGCCGGCTGGTCCGACGACCGCGCCGCCGAGGTCGAGATCACCGGCGGCACCGACCCGGTGTTGCCGACGCCTTTCCGTATCACCGAGACCAGTACCGCCGCGCTCGCCGCGGTCGGGCTCGCCGTTTCCGACCTGTGGGAGTTGCGCACCGGGCGCCGGCAGAAGGTCGCGATCGACGCGCGCCAGGCGACCGCGTCGCTGCGCAGCGGGCACTATCTCAACATGGAAGGCGCGCCGGTGTCGGCCGCCGCTCACTCGGTCATGGGCGTCTATCCGGCGAAAGATGGCCGCTGGAGCTACGTCCACGCCAACTTCCCCAACCACCGTGAGGCCGCCCTGAAAGTGCTCGGCGTTCCTGAAGATCGCGAAGCGGTGCGCAAAGCGGTGGCGCAGTGGGACGCGCTCGAGCTCGAGGAAGCGATCATTGCCGCGAAGGGCGCCGGCGGCATGGTGCGCACGATGGCGGAGTGGGCGCGCCATCCGCAGGCCGCGGCGGTCGCGTCGCTGCCGCTGATGGAGATCGTCAGGATCGGCGACAGCGCGCCGGAGCCGCTGCCTGCGGGCGACCGGCCGCTGTCAGGGATTCGCGTGCTCGACCTCACGCGAGTCATCGCCGGGCCGACGTGCGCGCGCACCCTCGCCGAGCACGGCGCCGACGTGCTGAAGATCACCGCGGCGCACCTGCCGAGCCTCGGACGTCAGGAATACGACACCGGTCACGGCAAGCTCTCCGCGCATCTCGACCTGCGCGAGGAGAAGGACCGGGAAACCTTGCGCGGCCTCGTGCGCGAAGCCGACGTGTTCTCGCAAGGCTACCGCCCGGGAACCCTCGGCAGCCGCGGTTTCTCGCCGGAGGCGCTGGCGGAACTGAGACCGGGGATTATCGCGGTGTCGCTTTCCGCGTTCAGTCATGCCGGACCGTGGGCGTCGCGCCGCGGCTTCGATACCGTCATCCAGACGGTCAGCGGCATCACCAGCCGCCAGGGTGATCTCTTCCCCGGCGCGCAACCGGGCCCGCAGTTCTATCCGGTGTCGGCGATCGACTACCTCACCGGGTACCTGATGGCTTTCGGCGCGATGGTCGCCCTCGCGCGTCGCTCGCGCGAAGGCGGAAGCTGGCTCGTGCGGATCTCGCTCGCGCAGGTCGGGCGCTGGCTCGTTGACCGCGGACAGGTGCCCGAGGCCGAGCTGCACGGCGTGGCGAAGGAATTCACGCCTGACGAGCTCGAACGCTGGTCGATGACGAGCGAGACGCCGATGGGCCGGCTGCGCCACTTCGCGCCGGTTTTGAAGCTGTCAGAGACGCCGCCGCGATGGGCGCGGCCCACCGTCCCCCTGGGTTTTCACGAACCGGCTTGGCCGGCATAGGGCGCAGACGTGCGCCACGAGATCGCCGCGGCACGGTGTGCCTCGCGATGACAGCCTCTTCCGCCATTGCGACAGGCGCTGACAGCCTCTCCCGCCATTGCGACAACCCGTGACAGCCTCTCCTGTCATTGCGACGCTCGATGACTGACCCTTCTGTCATTGCGAGAAGCGGTAGCGACGAAGCAATCTCGTTGCGAACGGCAAGCCGTGCGCGGCCCCGCTCACGAGAAAACGCGACGGAGTATCGCGTCCGGCGCCGCATCTTTTGGCAGCGCGCCCGGCTGGAGCGAGCGCTCGGCGCCTAGGCGGCCGGCGCAGTACGCATTGCCGAGCGCGGGCGGAGAGTAGCGCACCAGGAGCGATGCGCACCACGTCACAGCGATCGACTCGGCGAGCTGCCGGCCCTGCCGTTCGTCGAGCTTTGCGGGATCCGCGATCACGGCTTTAAGCCTTGCGATCGCGGCATCGAGGTCGCGATGCGACCCCTGCGCGGTCTCGAGCTCCTCGATCAACGCCTGCGCGGTCGCGCCGTTTCCGCTAAGCGCGCGGATGACGTCGAGACACATGACGTTCCCCGAGCCTTCCCAGATCGAGTTGAGCGGCATCTCGCGGAAGAACCGCGGCAGGTTGCTCTCTTCCACGTAGCCGTTGCCGCCGAGCACCTCGATCGCTTCTCCCGCGAAGACGATCCCGCGTTTGCAGACCCAGTACTTCAACGCCGGCGTCAGCACACGTTTGAGATGCGCACTGCGTTCGTCCGCGGAGGACTCGAATATCTTCGCCAGGCGCATCGCGGCGAGCGTCGCGGCTTCCGATTCCAGCGTCAGGTCCGCGAGCAGATTCTTCATCAACGGCTGCTCGATCAGCGTGCGCCTGAACGCGGTGCGGTGCCGGGCATGGTTTACGGCTTCGACGAGCATTCTTCTCATCATGCCGGCAGTGCCGAGCACGCAGTCGTGCCGGGTGTTCGTCGCCATTTCGATGATCGTCGGAATGCCGCGGCCTTCCTCGCCGATGAGGCAGGCGAGGGCGCCGTGAAACTCGACCTCGCTCGACGCGTTGGAGCGGTTGCCGAGCTTGTCCTTCAGGCGCTGCAGCCGGATCGCGTTGCGAGTGCCGTCGGGCAGCACGCGCGGCACGAAGAAGCACGACAGACCGCCGTCCGACTTCGCGAGGACGAGGTGGGCATCGTTGGTCGGGGCGGAAAAGAACCATTTGTGCCCGACGATGCGATACGGATAGAGATCGGTGCCGCCGACGCGCTCCGCGGCGGTGGTATTGCTCCGCAAGTCCGATCCGCCCTGTTTTTCGGTCATGCCCATGCCGAGCAATGCGCCGGTTTTTTCAGCGACCGGTAACGCGCGTGGATCGTAGCGGTGCGAGGTCAGTTTCGGCAGCCAGGCTTCGAGCTCGGGCACACTGCCGCGGTGCTTCACGATGACCGGCAGCGCCGCGTGCGTCATGCTGGTCGGGCACTGAACGCCGTTCTCCACTTCGCCCAGCATGAGAAATGCCGCGGCGCGTGCAAGCTGTCCGCCGCCGCCTGCGGGGTCGCAAAAGCTCGCGTGCGTGCCGTGCCCGACCGCCAGCGTCATCAGGGCATGCCACGCAGGATGGAAGTCGATCTCGTCGATGCGGTTGCCGTAACGATCGTGCGTGCGCAGGATCGGCGCGTTGGCGTTTGCCTCCACCGCAAGGCGCAGGGTTTCGCGCGCGCCGAGCTTGCCTGCGAAATCCTCGAGCGCGCCGCTCGCCGCAGCGGCGCCTTCGCGCACCACAGCCTCGCGCAGGCACGCGTCGATCGCGTAGAGGTTGACGTCCTCCAGCGGCGGCGGCTGGTTGGCGACGTCGTGCGTCCGGAAAGGCGACGCGGAAAGAATATCGGCGTGATCGGTCATGACTTTCTCAATCGGTCTTGGTCGCAGCAGCGCGCTCGATCGCCGCGTTGCCATACTCGGAAGACCACCACGGGATCGAAGGCAGCACCAGATGGTCGGGAATGCGGTCCTTCAGCGACTCGTGCAGCGCCGGCAGCTTCGACCAGTGCACCGCCGGGCTGTGATGATGGGCGGCGTGATAACCCACGTTGAAGGCGAGCCAGTTGAAGGTCGCGTTGTCGTAAGTGCGCGAAGCGGACAGCGGATTCTGCGAATCGAGGTCGGCGTGCTGGTGATGAGCCCAGTAATAGACGGCGAACATGTTGAACACCATCGGATACAGGAACACCGCTGCGGCGACACCCGGCTTTGCGAGCAAAAAAGCTGCGAAGACCGCGAGCAATGCCGACAGCTCCGCGATGTAATCGAGCGCGATCGGGCGTCCGCCCTGTTTCGCGAGGCGCCACGCGCGCGAGTACACCGTGAACAGGTGGCGCAGCGCATAGCGCTGACGCCGCGACCGACCGGTCTCGATCCGCCACGAGTTGGTGTCGAGCGCAGGGTCGAGGTAGTGGCGATGGTGCGTCATGTGGTCGAGCCTGAAGCACGTCCGGGTAAAGCCCAGCGCGAGCGAGCATAGCGTGCCGAACACGAACTCCACGCGCGTGCTGCGAAATACGGGACTATGGATCGAGATGTGCAGCACGTTCATGAGCGGCACGTGCAGCAGGAAGTGCGGCACGGCGACCAGCACGAAAGCGGTCAGCGGGTGGTTCGCGCACAGGAATACCAGCACCTGGTAAACAAAGAACGCCAGGGTGAACAGGACCGGGCGGAGATCGGCAGGGTTATGCAGACGTGCGGTCAAGCGGACCGACCACCTACCCGTGCCGGCTGATGTCATGTCACCCCCGCTGAAAAGTCGATCCGAGCGGCTGCTGTCATGATCATACGGCAACAACACGACTTTTTTCGAGTCGCCCTCCTGGCATAGGCCAGGATCAATCTCGACCGTGATCGATTACGGGGTGCTCACGCAGCAGCGGGGCGTTTCCAGCCGAGCCAATCGACCACGGCACCGCCCATCACGCGTTCCAGGTCGCGGCCCCTCAGCCACGGCATCTCCTCGGTGAACATCGTCACGCACTGCCGATACGGGATCGGCATGCGCGTGATGTCGGTGCCCCAGAAACAGCGGTCCGGGCCGAACGTCTCGACGATCTGCTGCAGATAGCCGTGGATGTTCCTGTAAGGGTAGGGCTCGCTCGACGTGCTCGGCGCGCCCGAGAGCTTGACCGCGACGTTCGGTAATTTGGCGAGTGCGAGCATCTCACCGAGATTCGCATACGCCGCATCGTCTTTCTTGTCGGCCCTGCCGCCGCCGCGTCCGATGTGGTCGATGTGCAGCTTGAGACCCGGATGACGCTCGGCGATTTTTCCGAGCACAGCGATGTTGCCGCCGCTCGCGAGCAGTCCGATGTTCAATCCCGCCTTCTCGGCCGCGGCCCAGAACCAGTCGAGCGAGCCGTCGGTCCACCATGCTTTCTGATGCAGGTCGCTGAAGGTAAACCGGAACCCGAGCATTCCGGGCCGCTCGCGCCAGCCGGCAACGATTCTTTCGCGGTCGGGGCTCAAAAGATCGAAGTGCCCGAGGATGCAGAACTTGTCGGGGTGGTCCCGCACCGCCTGCATGGCCGTCACGTTGGACGCCTCGCCGAAAGCGGTCGGCGGATGGATCACCGCCGCGTCGACGCCGGCCGAAGCCATCTCGGCCAGCGCGTCATCGGCCGAGTAGGTCGGGTCCTGGCGATGGTGCGGGCTCATCTTTCCGTTCTGCCAGATGTGGATCTGGGAATCGACGATCAGCATGGTTGCTCCTGGTGATGGGCATCGGACCAGGCGGGACGGCCTGATAAGCGATTAGGCTCTGGAATTTCAGTGTGCGGTGCCGTCTCGCGCGGTTACTCCACAGCGTCCACGCGCACATACGTACGGGGCTCGAGCGATGACAAGGCCCGTTCGAGATTCGGCAACAGCGGCAGCAACGCAGACAATTCGTTCGAGAGTGCGTCGAGTACGATGACTGAGAGCGGCAGCGCGGCAAGATTCTGCTGGTACTGCAGGTTCTTGTCGACGGTTATAAAAGCATCGAAGTCCGCTGCGGCGAGCGCCAGTAGCCTGCCGTTCTTAACG
Source organism: Betaproteobacteria bacterium (assembly GCA_028292065.1). Taxonomy (GTDB): domain Bacteria; phylum Pseudomonadota; class Gammaproteobacteria; order Burkholderiales; family SG8-41; genus JAQGMV01. The sequence goes on along the minus strand of JAQGNC010000178.1, from coordinate 437 downwards.
CCAGACCACCCCATGTCGACTACGGTCTTGACTTTGTGACTTCCAAGAGACCGTCGCAGCCTGTTGGGGACGGATTCGTCAAGCAGCAGGCGCATCAGCAAACAGCCTTTCTCGTGCTACCTCAAGCACAGCTACCGCGGTTTCCCGGGAGATCGACGGAAAGTCTTCAAGAAAGTCCTCGAGAGAAGAGCCCCCTTCGAGGTAGTCGAAGAGGTTCTGCGCCGGCACACGCGTGCCCGTGAAGCAGAGCGCACCACTCATGATCTCAGGATCTCGGCTGACTAGGGACGGGGCCATGGCTTCCTCCAACGGGGTCAGAGGTGGATTATGCCGCGGACTTGATCGGAACGTCCCAGCCGGGGAATACGAGCACTGTCGGGTGACACTTGAGCGTGCGCGCAGGAACCTTTGCGCGTTCTACGCCGAGCGCTGAGAGC
>JAQGNC010000176.1 GCA_028292065.1 Betaproteobacteria bacterium | reverse complement strand
TGCCGCGGGAAAAGCGCGTGCGGGCCCAGGGATAGGGCTTTCGGTGCGCTGCGGCGCGGGCGTATCGAGCGAGGCCGGCGTGCGCGGCGGCGGAGGCGGCTCGAGCGTGGGCTCGGGAGGCGCTGCGCCCGGCGTGTTACCGGCTGCGGCGCTGTCGCGGTCCTTGGCCGCCTGCTCCAGCGCCTTGATCAGCAGGCTCACGGCGACGCGCCGGCGCCCGGCGCAGCCCCGCCACCCGCCTGCGGCAGAAAGCGCTGGAAGAACTTGAGCTCGTCGCTTTCGAGCGAGGGATTGGTGATCACGGTGGGCCGGATGAAGATGATGAGCTCGCGTTTTTGCACGCGCTCGTTGCGGAATTTGAAGGCTTCTCCGATCTCCGGGAGGTTGCCCAGCACCGGGATCTGGTCGCGGTTGAACTGGACGTCGTCTTCCATGAGACCTCCCAGTATAACGGTCTGTCCGCTGCCGACCTGAAGGACCGACTCCATTTCCCGCACCTGCACTTCCGGAACATTATTGGTCAGGCAGCCGTTAGGAATGTTCGGACCGCACAGGCTCGGATTGGGATCGGGCTTGCTGCCGAGCAACCGGGATACCGTGGGCCGAACGGTCAGGGTGACGCGGCCGTCTTCGTTTATCTGCGGCGTGACGCCGAGCACCACGCCGACGGCTACCGTCTTCGCCGTCGTCGAAAATGTCGCCGGCGTGAGAACGCCGTTGGCGGCGATCGCGGGTTGCACCTGCACTTCGAAGTACACGATGTTGTCGACGTGCTTGAGGAGCGCAGTCTGGTTGTTGATTGCCATGACCTTCGGGCTCGACAGGACGCGCGTGTTGCCGAATTCCTGCAGCAATCTGACGGTGGTGCTGATGTTGCCGATGCTCGAAGTGGGGTTCTGATAAGCAACCGTGAATGGCTGGCTCGCTGCTGCCGCGCCGGCCGCCAGCGCGGCGCCTGCCACGCCGCCTGACAGCGCCGAAGTGATGGCGAGTCCGCCGCTCACGGCCAGGCGGCTCCAGTCGACCCCGGCCTGGTACGCGTCCAACAGCCTCACTTCGACGATCGTCGCTTCGATGAGCACCTGCCGCTGCACCGAACTGCTGATGCTGTCGAGGTGCTGCTGGATGAGCTGGTGCTGGCGCTCGGTCGCCTGAACGCTGATCGTCCCGCTCATCGGGTTGATGATGACGTCGGTGCCGGTATCGCTTTGCGCGATCGTCGCCGCAGCGCGAGTGGCCAGCGGAAAGGCGTTTCTCAGCAGGTCGGTGGCGCCGGGGCCGGCGCGCGACACCGCATCGGCGCGCCTGACCGCCTCGTCCCGAGCCGCCTTGTCCTCCTCGGCGCGCGCCGCGCGCTCGTCCGCCGACGCGTTGACGCGGCCGGTCGACTGAAGGATGGCGCGCAGGTTGTCGCGCAACTGCTCCCAGAAGTCGTTGCTGGTCGTGCTCGTCACCGTGGTGCGCGAGCCGCCGCCGCTGCCGCCCGCTGCGCCGCCACCGCCACCGCCGGCGGCTCCTCCACCGCCGCCCCCGGCGGCCCCCACTTCACCGGTGACGTTGACCGTGGACGTGATGTTGCGCGTGACGTTCACGTAATTCACGCGGTAGGTCTTCATAAACGGCGCGTCGGGGCCGACGACGATCGTGTTGCCTTCCTGGCGCACCCGCAGGTTCACCTGCCGGGCCACGCGTTCGAGGATGGCGGGCAGAGTCTCGTCGATCGCGTTGAGGCTGACCAGGCCCTGCAGGCCGGGGTGGATGTCGATGTTCTGGCGCGTGTCGCGCGCGAGCGCGTTCAGCAGCTCTTTGACCGGCACCTCGTTGACCACGACGCTGTATGTCGGCAGTGTGATCGTCGGTTTGGGCGGCGGGACGAAGCCGCTCAGGCGTGCGGGCGGCGGGATGACCTGCTCGAGCGCGGGTGCGGGCTTGGCGGTGATGTGGCCTTCGGAAGGCGGGACGTACGGGCGGACCTGGGAACATGCGCCGGTCATGGCGGCAAAAACCAGCCCCATGGCTGCCGCGGTATGAAAACCGCGCGCCGGCTCAGTCGCGGACGCCCGTCGCTGCGTCCTTGCGAGTCTTCTTCGCATTCTGCTCATCCCTTGCGGCTAGCCGTGGCCGCGCCCTGACGGCCCCTGCGCCGTCACTTTGCAACGCTGTTTCTGTCGACCTCCGCCCGTATGTCGTCGATGCTGCGCACGTATGGCCGGTTGGCGCGCAACGGCCGCGGCAGCTCCTCGATCTGGTCCTGGGCGGCCTGTCGATCGTTGAAATTACCCCACAGCACACTCACTGCGGGTCGTCCTTGCGCGACACTACGATACATATAAATGTCATTTACTTCAACGAATTTCGACAAAGCTTTCAGGTGGTTCCTTAGCTGTTCGTCGCTCGCTGCGGTCAGCAGCTGGATGCTGAACGGCCTCGCCGCGCCGGACTTGAGCAGCCGGTTCGTCGCATCGATGCGGATCGCGATGACGTCGCGCGCGGGCGGCGCACTTGCCGGGTCGGGTGCAGGTGACGCGGGGCTTTCCGTTTTCTCGGTCCGGGCCGTGGCGGCTGCAGCCGGGGTTGCGAGAGTTGGCGTTGCCGCAGCGACGGGCGCTGGCGCACCCGGCGGGACCGGCGGCGCCGATGCCGCCGGCGGTGCAGCCGCGG
>JAQGNC010000170.1 GCA_028292065.1 Betaproteobacteria bacterium | reverse complement strand
CGGAACCGGTGGGGAGCAGCAGCGCGATGTGCGGTGCCGCGGCGGGATCGGCGGCCGAAGCCGCGGCGTCCGTTGCGGGCGCTTCAGTGGCGCACGTACCGATGCCCCCGTATAGTAGAGCGGTAATCCACAGCAAGATCGACCAGCAATGGAGCGCGCGACGGGGCATGAGCAGCCGCAGGAAACAAAGCCGACATTATATGTAGTCGCAACGCCGATCGGTAATCTGCGGGACGTCACGCTGCGTGCGCTCGACATCCTGCGCCACGCCGACGTGATCGCCGCCGAAGACACGCGAGTCACCTCCAGGCTCCTCAATCACTACGGCATCGACGCGAAAAAGCTGCTCGCGCTGCACGAGCACAACGAGCAACGCACCGCGCCGCGACTCATCGCCGAGCTCGATGCGGGGCGCTCGGTGGCGCTCACGAGCGATGCGGGCACTCCGGCGTTCTCCGACCCGGGCGCGCGGCTCGTCCACGCGGTGCGGGAAGCGGGTTACCCGGTGGTCCCGATTCCCGGCGCGAACGCTGCCGCTGCCGCGGTGTCGGCGAGCGGCCTTTTCGATCCGCATTTCATGTTCTACGGCTTCCTGCCTGCGAGACCGTCGGAGCGCCGCAAAGCGCTCGAAGGGCTGAAAGCGGTGCCGTGCATGCTCGTGTTTTACGAAGCGCCGCACCGCGTCGTCGAAGCGGTCGAGGACCTCGCCGCCGCGCTCGGGGACACGCGCCGCATCGTGATCGCGCGCGAGCTCACCAAGCTTTTCGAGTCGATACACGAATGCGACCTGGGCGGAGCCGCCGAATGGCTGTCGGCCAATCCTGATCGCATCAAAGGCGAGTTCGTGCTGATCGTCGAAGGCGCGCCGCCCGACCAGGACGCGCAGGCGGCGCAGGCGCAGCGCACGCTCGAAGTGCTGCTCGAAGAGCTTCCCGTCAAACAGGCCGCCGCACTCGCCGCGAAGATCACCGGCGCGAGGAAGAATGATTTGTACAAGCTTGCGCTCGAGTTGAAGCATGGCGGCGACGCGTAGCGTGTGCACCGCGCGTCTCCGGCTACCCTACGAAAACCGGCAAGTTCGAATTAACATCCGCCCTCATCCCTCATCCCTACCGCGCCAATGCAACGCCTCACCCTCATCCGCCCCGACGACTGGCATCTCCACCTGCGCGACGGCGAGCACATGCGCGCCGTGGTGCAGGACACCGCGGCGCGCTTCGCGCGCGCGATCGTCATGCCTAACCTGCGGCCGCCGGTCACCACCACCGAAGCCGCGCTCGCTTACCGCGACCGGATAATCGCGGCATTACCGGCGGGCTCGGGTTTCCAGCCGCTCATGACGCTTTATCTCACCGATAACACGCGGCCCGAAGAAATCGCCCGCGCGAGCGCGAGCGGCGCGGTACACGCAGTCAAGTACTACCCTGCGGGTGCGACGACCAACTCCGATTCGGGCGTGAGCGATCTCACGCGCTGCTATCCGGTGCTCGAAGCGATGGCGGAACACGGCATGCCGCTCCTCGTTCACGGCGAAGTCACCGATCCCGCGGTCGACATCTTCGACCGCGAGCGCGTCTTTCTCGAGCGCGTGCTGGAGCCGCTGGTCGCGCGGTTTGCCACGCTCAAGGTCGTCGTCGAGCACATCACCACGCGCGAAGCCGCGGATTTCGTGCGCAAGGCGCCGGCGACGGTGGCCGCGACCATCACGGCGCACCATCTCCTGCTGAACCGCAACGCGCTGTTCGTCGGCGGGATGCGCCCCCATCACTACTGCCTTCCGGTCATCAAGCGCGAGACGCATCGTGTAGCGCTCGTCGCCGCGGCGATCAGCGGCGACCCGAAATTCTTCCTCGGCACCGACAGCGCGCCGCACGCGCGTCACACCAAGGAGACGAGCTGCGGCTGCGCCGGGATCTATACGGCGCACGCGGGGATCGAGCTCTATGCCGAAGCTTTCGATGCCGCGGGAGCGATCGACAGGCTGGAGAATTTTGCCAGCCGCTACGGCCCCGACTTCTACGGGCTGCCGTATAACGCCGAGCGCATCACGCTTGAAAAAGCAGAGCTGTACGTGCCGGAAGAAATCGCCTTTGGCGCGGACAGCCTGGTGCCTTTCCGGGCCGGCGAGCGCGTCGGGTGGCGCGTCGTGTAAGCGGTCGCGCCTGCTGACGCGTTAGCTAAGTCATGGATCAGCTCACCGAAGCCCGGTCGCGAGTGGTCGAGCACGCGTGCTGTCCCGAGCTTCCCGCCGGTGATCTGTGGATCTTCGGCTACGGCTCGCTCATGTGGAACCCCGGTTTCGAATACGTGCGTAGCGAGCGCGCGACGCTGCGCGGCTATCACCGCGCCTTCTGCGTCACGTCGACGCGCTATCGCGGAACACCCGAGCGCCCGGGCCTGGTGCTCGGGCTCGACCGCGGCGGCTGCTGTCGGGGCATTGCTTATCTCGTGGCGGACGCGGACGTCGAGAACGTCCTGCAGATCCTGTGGGACCGAGAAATGCCGCGGCGGGTCTACAGTCCGCGACTGGTGAAGCTGGATCTAGGGAACGAGAAAGTGAGCGCGCTCACCTTCGTCGCGGACCGCACCCACGAGGCTTACACCGGCGCACTCGAGCTCGAAGCTGTCGCCCGGACCATCGCCGACTGCAGCGGCGCGCGCGGACCCAACGCCGACTATCTCTTCGCCACCCTGCGCCACCTCGACGAGCTCGGCATCCGCGAGCGCCGCCTCGATGAGCTGAGGCACGCGGTGCAGGCGTTGCAGCTGCCGCGCCAGAGAAGTTAAACCCACCCCCACCCTAACCCTCCCCTGAGGGGGAGGGATGTTGTTGTCATGCCCGGCGGGCATAACTGTCCTTCCCCCTCAGGGGGAAGGTCGGGATCGGGGTGGGTTAGAAGGAAAGGAGGCTGCGGAGGGAAACCTTGGTTTCCTTCCGCATCGTTCACCGCCCATTGGGTCCCGACGGGACCCTCAGGGGGAAGGTCGGGATGGGGGTGGGTGTAAAGGAAACGAGGTTTCGGAGGTGGTTTCAAAAAAGACGT
>JAQGNC010000158.1 GCA_028292065.1 Betaproteobacteria bacterium | reverse complement strand
GAGACCGCGACCCGCGACGTGTACAAGTCGCGCGCGGACTGCCAGCGCGACTGGGGCGACGACGAAAAGAAGTGCGAGCCGGCGACTTCGGGCAGCCACGCCGGCATGTTCTACGGGCCGCTGCTGTACGGGCTCGCCTCGGGCATGGGCGGCCGCGGCGCGAGCCTCGCGCCCCGCCAGGGCACGAACGCGATCGCGAGCACCGAGACGCCGGTGTCGCGCGGCGGCAGCGTGAGCCGCGGCGGATTCGGCTCGTCTGCGTCGTCGCATAGCGCGGGCGGCTGATGGAACGCGAACGCATCACGCCGCGGCGCGACTGGCAGGGCCAGCTCGAAGCGGTGGGCTTCGCTTTCCACAGCCTCGACGGCGGCTACTGGGACGAGTCGGCGTGTTATCGCTTCACGGCGGAGGAAATCGACGTGCTCGAAGCGGCGACCGCGGAGTTGCACCAGATGAGCCTCAAAGCGGTCGACGCCGTGGTCGAGCGCGGCTGGCTCGATCGCTACGCCCTCACCGACTGGTTCGCCGAGTACGCGGTCGCCTCGTGGCGTGCGAAAGCGCCCAGCCTTTACGGCCGCTTCGATCTCCGCTACGACGGCAAGAACCCTCCCAAGCTGCTCGAATACAACGCCGACACCCCGACTTCGCTCATCGAAGCCGCGGTCGCGCAGTGGAACTGGCTGCAGGCGGTGCGTCCTTCGAGCGACCAGTTCAACTCGATCCACGAAAAGCTGATCGCGCGCTGGGAATCGATACGTTCGACGCTGCCCGGCATACCGCCGGTCGTTTATTTCTCGTGCGTGAAGGACAACGACGAGGACCTCGGCAACCTCGACTATCTGCGCGACACCGCGCTGCAGGCGGGGATCGACGCGCGCCACATCGCGATCGAGGATCTCGGCTGGTCGGATGAGGCGAACGCTTTCGTCGACCTCGACAACCAGCCGGTGCGCGCGTGGTTCAAGCTGTATCCGTGGGAATGGATCATGCGCGAGGATTTCGGCCCGAAGGTGCCGCGCGCGAAGCTCACGGTGCTCGAGCCGCCGTGGAAGATCCTCCTGAGCTGCAAGGCGATACTCGCGGTACTGTGGGAGCTCTATCCCGATCACCCCAACCTTTTACCCGCTTACTTCGATGCGGCACAGCTCGGCGAGCGTTACGTGCGCAAGCCGCTCTACTCGCGCGAAGGCGCGAACGTCGAGATCCACGGACCTCGCGGCGTCTTCGCGCAGCCGGGAACCTACGGCGCCGAAGGCTACGTCTATCAGGCCTACGCGCCGCTGCCGGAGTTCGACGGCAACTATCCGGTGGTGGGAACATGGATCGTCGGCAACGAGCCGTGCGGCATGGGCATACGCGAAGACAAGACGCCGGTGACACGCAACACGAGCCGTTTCATCCCTCATTATTTCGACTGAAAGAAGAAGCCTCCCATGGACATCATCGAGAGCTCGATCCGCGGACTTCCGGCGTTTGCGCTGTATTTCGTCTCGAGCCTCGCGCTACTCGCCCTGTTCGTCACGATCTACATCCGGACCACGCCTTTCCGCGAGCTCGCGCTCATCCGCGAAGGCAATCTCGCCGCCGCCTGTAGCCTGTCGGGCGCGATGCTCGGGTTCGTGATTCCGCTCGCGCATTCGGTGGCGCAGAGCGCAAACCTCGCGGACATGGCGTTGTGGGGTTTCATCGCGCTCATCGTGCAGCTGCTCGTGTACTTCGCGGTCACGCGCCTGATGCCGGGCATTGCGGCCGACATCCCCGCAGGCAAGACCGGTCCCGGCGTGTTCCTGGGCGCGGTCTCGCTCGCCACCGGGATACTGAACTCGGCGTGCATGACGTACTGAGCGATGAGGGATGAGGGATGAGGGATGAGGGATGAGGGATGAGGGATGAGGGATGAAACCATGTAGCGCAGGGGGAAGGTTGGGATGGGGGTGGGTTGCAAGTCTCTGCCTCACGACGTCGCTCGCGTACGCGCAGGTCCCGCTCAGCGAAATAGTCACCATTCCTGCCGGCCCCTTCACGATGGGCAGCAACGAAGGCCCGGAGGACGAGAAGCCGGCCCATCAGGTCACGCTGCCCGCCTACACGATCGACCGCTGGCCCGTGACCAACGCACAGTACGCACAGTTCCTCAACGATCGGCCCGCGGCGAACATCCCGCGGCTGTACGACCTCGACGATCCCGACGCGCGCATCCACCGGCGCGGGCGCTGGACTGCCGATGCGGGCTACGAAGACCATCCTGCCGTCGAAGTGTCGTGGGCGGGCGCAGTTGAGTACTGCAGGTCCCGGGGAAAACGCCTGCCGACCGAAGCCGAATGGGAGAAAGCCGCGCGCGGCACCGATGCGCGCCGCTATCCCTGGGGCAGCGAGCTGCCGGACGCGCGTCACGCGCGCTTCGAATCGTCCTTCAACGACACCGCACCGGTCGACGCGCATCCGGCGGGCACGAGCCCTTACGGCGTGAGGGACATGGCAGGCAACGCGTGGCAATGGGTGGCCAGCGCCTACCGACCGTACCCTTATCGCGCCGACGACGGCCGCGAAGACCCGAAAGCCGGACCGGTCCGAGGCACGCGCGGCGGCGGCCACGACTCGCCCGCGGCGGAGATCACGACGAGCCAGCGCGGCCGCAACCTCTCACGCAACCCGCAGGCGGGGCATCACAACATCGCGTTTCGCTGTGCGAAGTAGGGGCTGCCCTGGAGCACAGCTTTGACGCAAAGGACGCAAAGGACGCGAAGGTAAAGGCAAAAAAAAGAAGGCGCAAAGGCAGGCGTTGATCAGTCGCTGCGTGTCCTGCCACCCGTGATTTATTTTTCCTTCGCGTCCTTCGCGTCCTTCGCGTTAAGGCTTTTGCCTTGATGTGAAGCGACGAAACCTACCGCCTTGCCGCCCCCATCACCCCTTTGACGTCGCGCACCAGCGTCAGCACCCGCTGAAGCTGCTCGAGGTTCTGCACTTCTACCGTGAAGCGCATCCGTGCGACGTGCGCCGTCGTCTGGGTCGAAGTCGAGGTCACGTTGATCCGCTCGCGCGTGAGCACGTCGGAGATGTCGCGCAGGAGGCCGGTGCGATCGAGCGCTTCGAGCACGACGTCCACCGGGAAGGTCGCGCCGGCGGCGTCTCCCCACTGCGCGTCGACACAGCGCTGCGCGTCGAGCCGCTTCACGTTCGAGCAATCCGCGCGATGCACGCTCACGCCGCGACCGCGGGTGACGAAGCCGACGAAGCGATCCGGCGGCGCGGGCTTGCAGCAGCGCGCGGTCAACGTGAGGAGCTTGTCGACGCCCACGATCAGTACACTGCCCTTGCCTGCCGAGCTCGACTTGCGCGCAGCCGCCTGTAGTGCTTCGGGCGCCTGCGTCTGCGCCGGCGCGGGCTTCAACGCTTCCTGCAACTGCTTGGGACCGACGTCGCCGCGCGCGAGCTCCACCAGCAGATCGTTCAGGCGCTCGAAACCCATGTCGGCCGCGAGCTTGTCGAGGTTGATCGCGGTCGCACCGTGGCGCTGCAGCTCCTTGTCGAGCATCGCGCGCCCTTGCGCGGTGTCGGCTTCGAGGTTCTGCTTGTTGAACCACTGGCGCACCTTGCTGCGCCCGCCCTGGCTCCTCAGGAAACCCAGCTGCGGATTGAGCCAGTCGCGGCTCGGCCCGCCCTGCTTCGCCGCCATGATCTCGACCTGCTGGCCGTTGGCGAGCGGCGTATTGAGCGGCACGATCGCGCCGTCCACCTTTGCGCCGCGGCAGCGATGGCCGAGCTCGGTGTGCACGTGATACGCGAAATCGATCGGCGTCGATCCTTTGGGAAGGTCGATCACGCGTCCCTGCGGCGTGAGCACGTAGACCGTGTCGGCGAAAAGCTCGGTCTTGAATGCCTCGGCGAGCTCGCCGGCGTCGCCGACTTCGTCTTTCCACTCGAGGATCTGGCGCAGCCACGCGATCTTTTCGTCGTAGCCGCGCTCAACGCGCGCGTCTTCCTTGTAGCGCCAGTGCGCCGCGATGCCGAGCTCGGAATGCTGGTGCATCTCGTGCGTGCGGATCTGCACTTCGACCGCCTTGCCCTCGGGGCCGATCACCGCGGTGTGCAGCGAACGGTAGTGGTTCGCTTTCGGTTTGGCGATGTAATCGTCGAACTCTTTCGGTATCGGCGACCAGAGGTGGTGCACGATGCCGAGCACGGTGTAGCAATCCCTGAGATCGTTCACGAGCACCCGCACTGCGCGCACGTCGTGCAGCGCTTCGAAGCCGATGCCTTTGCGCTGCATCTTCTTGTAGATGCTGAAGATGTGCTTGGGGCGCCCGGTCACCTCGCCGCTGATCCCCGCGCGCGCGAGCTCGCCTTTGAGCAGCGCGATCACCGCTTCGATATAGCGCTCGCGCATCGTGCGCTTTTCGTCCAGCAGCCGCGCGATGTCCTTGTAGGTGACCGGCTCGAGCAGCCTGAATGCGAGGTCCTCGAGCTCCCACTTCAAGTGCCATACGCCAAGGCGGTTGGCGAGCGGCGCGAAGATGTCGCGGGTGAGCTCGGCAGCCGCACGGCGGGTGTGCTCGTCTCCACCGCGGACTGCCGCGCGCAGCTCCTGCAGGTGATCGGCGAGCTTGATCAGCACGACGCGCACGTCCTGCACCATCGCGAGCAGCATCTTGCGCAGGCCTTCGAGCTGCGCCGCGTGCTCCTGCGGTCTTGCCGAACCGGCGCCGCGGCTCGACAGCGCGCCGATGTGCGCCATCCTGACGACACCTTCCGCGAGCTCCGCGACCGCGACGCCGAAGCGCTCGCGGATGGTGCGCGCGAGCTCGGGCGAGCTGTCGTACGCCGGATACAGGAGCGCCGCGGCGAGCGTATTCGCGTCGAGCCTCAACTCCG
>JAQGNC010000150.1 GCA_028292065.1 Betaproteobacteria bacterium | reverse complement strand
GGTATTTATTCGTAGTCACACTTGCGAGGGAGGCAACATGAGCAGCGGACCCATAGGCGGCAAGACCGGATTGAAGTATTTCGGCAGTTTCCTGATCGAAGGCAATCTTACGGAGGCCGAGCTCAAGGCGGCGGTAGACGCGATCGAGGCGATCCTGAACAAGCCCAAGACCAAGGGAAAGCTGACCGCGCATGCGCGCCTCAACGGCACGATGAGCCCGCCGGTCACCAATGTCCGCATCGGGTGACGTAGCCGCGGGGGGCGCCGCCGGCCGCGTCATCGAGGTCGGCGCCGCCGGTGATCGCCAATCCCTGGAGGTGCTGTACCTCGAGCTGCGGCAGGTGGCGAAGCGACACGGGTTGAAGATCGGCTATCGCCTGAGCGACGCAGGCGATTGCACCGACGCTTCGGGGGCCCGACCGCCGCCGCCCTAGTTCACCGGGTGCAGGGGCAGCGGCCGCATGCCGAGCTCGGCGTAAGTCGCGTTGGCGGCGGCCGCGAACACCTGCGCCCGGGCTTCGTCACCGCGAGCGCTGTAGATGCCTGCGAACGTGGTCTCGCAAAACGCGATGAGGGGCCGGGCTTCGCATGCGGTCGCCAGCGCGAGCGCGCGCTCGAGCTCACTTTGCGAGGCGTCGAGCGCCTGCGGGCTGCCGGCCCAGTGCGCGCGCGCCATGAGAAAGCGCGCCCACGCTTCACTGCCTTTCGCTTCGTGGGTGACCGCGAGATCGAGCGCATTCCTGCCGTGGGCGAGCGCTTCGTCGACGCGGCCCGCGATCAGGGCGGCCTGGCCGAGGCGCAACAGCAGCGGGATCCTGTCGACGATCAGGCGCATGCGCTGCGCGTCGATGACCGCGTTCTGCGCGAGATCGAGACCCTCCTCGACGCGGCCCAGGCGGCCGTAGGCGATGCTCAGGGACGAGGCGACCCGCGGACGCCACACGCGCATCGACCAGCGGTCGCACAGCGCCATCGCGCGCTCCATATCGCCCACGGCGCCTTCGAACTCGCCTTTGCGCAGCAGTACGCTGCCCACCGCGAGCCATCCCAGCACCTCGCTCAGCGGGTGCTCGGCGTGTTCCGCGATCTCGAGCGCGCGCCTGGCGTGGCTCAACGCGGCCACGAAGTCGCCCCATTCGGTCAGCGCGATGACGAGCCAGTAGCGGCTGACGACCGCGGGTATCACCGTGAGGTCGACGCGGTTGCGCTCGAACTTTTCATCGGTGAACGGCAGACTCTGCTCGAGCAGGTCGATCGCGGTGCGATATTCGCCGAGCGCGTGATAGCTCTGGCCGAGGCGATAAAGGAGCTCGCCTTCGATGCGGCGGTCCCCGCCTTCGAGCGCGAGCTGGCGGCCGCTTTCGCCGAACCGGATGGCGCTGCGCTGCTCGCCGGCGAGGAAATGGTGATTGCACCGGAAAGCCGCATAGCGCGCGCTGCGCAGCTTGTCGTCGAGCCCCGCCAGCAGCGGCTCGATCTCCTGCAGCGACTGCAGGATCCGGTCGGTCTCGCCGAGCAGGAGCAATGCATTCCTCAGATCGAAGCGCAGGTCGACCGCCTGCTCGAGCGTCGCGCGCGTCTCGGGCAGGTGTTTGAGCGCTTTGAGCGCGCGCTCGAAAAAGCCCGCGGCTTCGGTGTTCGCGTAGAGCGAAAAGGCTTTGGCGCCCGAGCGTTCGAGGTACTGCAGCGCCATTTCCCACAAGCCGCCTTGCTCCGCGTGTTGTGCGACACGCTCGACGTGCTCGTCGATGCGTGCCGCGGCGAGCGCGACCAGCGCGTGAGCCGCGCGCGCGTGCAGCGCCATTTTGCGGTCGCGCAGCAGGCTCGCGTAAGCCACTTCGCGCGTCATCGAGTGCTTGAAGGTGTATTCGGTCTCGGGGAACAGCGTTTTCTCGTAGAGGAACTCGGCGGCCTGCAGCTCGGTGACGCTGCGTTCCAGCTCTTCGTGCGACAGCCCGGTGACCGCTTCGAGCAGCGCCTGCGGGACGTCGTTGCCGATGACCGCCGCGCATTGCAGCACTTCCTTGTAGCGGGGCTGGAGTCGATCGATCCTGGCGGCGAGCAGCGCCTCGATCGTGCGCGGGACGAATACCGCGGGCAGCGAACCGATCGGCCGCCACTGTCCGGCGCTGCCGACGAGCACGCCGCTCTCGATCAGGCTGCGCACACTTTCCTCGAGAAAGAGCGGATTGCCGTCGGTCGCTTCGATCAGCGCACGCTTGATCGGGTCGAGCTCGGGACCCGCGCCGAGCAGCGCTTCGAGCAGCTCGTCGGCGCTCGCCGCGGGCAGGGGATCGATGCGCGCCTGCGAGTAGTACATCTTCCGCGCCCAGCGGCTCTCGTAATCGGGCCGGTAATCGACGAGCAGCAGCAGCCGCGCCGCCGGCACGCTCTCGAGCAGCATGTCGAGGAACGTCTGGGTCTCCGCGTCGATCCAGTGCAGGTCCTCGAACAGCAGGCAAAGAGGCTGCTCCTGCGATTCGCGTATCAGGAGGTGCTTCAACGCGCCGAACATCTCGCTCTGCCGTTCCGCCGGCGTGAGACTGGTCCATTCGGGCTCACGCACGCCGATCGCGAGCGTCCCGAGAAAGAGCGGCAATTGCTCGAGCAGCTTTTTCTCGCCGAGCGCGAACAACTTGCCGGCGATCTTTTCGCGAACCCGCCTTTCGTCGTCGCGCGGCTGGATGCCGAAGTAGCGGGTGAGCAGCTCGACCAACGGCAGGTATGACGTCGCCTTGCCGTACGACACCGATCCCGCTTCGAGCACGAGCCAGTTCTGGATCGCCGGCGAACGCGTGAATTCCCACAGCAGCCGCGATTTGCCGACGCCGGCTTCGCCGACCAGCGCCACCACCTGTCCGTGGCCCGCTTGCGCCTGCGCCGCCGCGCGGCCGAGCAACTCCATCTCGGCGTGGCGCCCGACGAACTTGGAGAGGCCGCGCGCGGCGAGCGCCTGCATCCGTATGCGCGTGTTCACGCCTTTCAGCTCGCACACGTCCACCGGGTGCTTGACGCCTTTGAGGCTCACGCGCTCGACTTCACCCACGTGCACGAAGCCTTCGGCGAGCACCAGCGTGTCGCGCGACAACACGATCGTGCCGGGCGCCGCGAGCGATTCGAGGCGCGCCGCGACGTGTGTCGCCAGGCCGTCGACACGCAGCACGCGGTCTTCCAGCGTCACGACCACCGGGCCCGAGTTGATGCCGACGCGCACCTGCAGAAACAGCCCGAAGTCGCGCCGCACTTCGGCCGCGCGGTTGCGCATCGCTTCCTGCATCTTGAGCGCGGCATAGCACGCTTTGACCGCGTGATCCTCGTCGGCGCGAGGGGCGCCGAAAGTCGCCATCACGCCGTCGCCCTGCTCGCGGATCACGCGCCCGTCGAAATGGCGCACCGCGTCGGACATGAGCTTCACCGTCGGCTCGAGGATGTGGTTCGCTTCCTCGGCGTCGCGATCCATGATGAGCTCGGTCGAATTCGCGATGTCGGCGAAGAGCACGGTGGCGAACTTGCGCTCGCCGTCGAGCGGCTGCTCGATGTCGGCGAGCGCGAAAACGCCGCGCTGCGTCCCGGTGAGCGACTGGCCGCAGTCGCGGCAGAACTTCTGACGAGCGCGCACCGAGGCGCCGCAGCCCGGGCAGTGTTCGCGCAGGCTGATGCCGCACGACTCGCAGAAACGAGCCTGGGCCGCGTTGTGGAACCCGCAGTCGCCGCACGCGTTAACGGTATCGGGCATCGGATAGATCAGGTGGTGGACGCGACAGCGCCGCCGTGCCGGCGGCAGCCGTAGCCGGACATCCGGCAGATCTCGCTCCGGCGGTCCGATCGAAGGTCGTATGCCCGACGATGGCGGCGGCTTTCACGC
>JAQGNC010000149.1 GCA_028292065.1 Betaproteobacteria bacterium | reverse complement strand
TCGCTCGTCGGGCTGCTCGCGGCGCTGCGCAGCGCACTCGGCGTCGAGCGCGGCGCGGCGTTACGTGTCGCACCCGCGCCCGTCTCGAGACTCGAGCCCTTCGTAGCGCAGGCGCCTCGCCTGCAGCCGCACCCCGCTGCAGGCGAGGGCGCCCTTCGACAGGCTCAGGACACGCCCTGCGCTACAAGACCTGCGAACGAGCATCCGCGGCTCACTCCGGTCACCGTCATCACCGGCTTTCTCGGCAGCGGCAAGACCACCCTGCTCGCGCACCTCCTGCGCGATCCGGCAATGAGCCGCACCGCGGTGATCATCAACGAGTTCGGCGCGATCGCGCTCGATCACGATCTCGTCGAGACGAGCGATGAGAGCTTCGTGCAGCTTTCGAACGGGTGCCTCTGCTGCAACGTGAGGAGCGACCTCGTGCTGACGCTCGGCGATCTCGCCGCGCGCCGTGCCGCAGGCACACTGCCGCAGTTCGAGCGGGTCGTGATCGAGACGACGGGGCTCGCCGATCCCGCGCCGATCCTGCACGCGCTGATGACCGACCCTGCCGTCACGGAGGTGTATGCGCTCGACGGGGTGGTCACGACCGTCGACGCAGTCACCGGACTGCAAACCCTCGAGCGCCATCGCGAGTCGGTGCGCCAGGCCGCGGTCGCCGACCGCATCCTGCTGACCAAGACCGACGTGGTGCAGGCGAATGTGCCTGCGCTGATCGAGCGCCTTCGCACGATCAATCCGGAGGCAGGCGTGACCGCAGTCGTCAACGGCGCGATCGGCGCCTCGGCGCTCTTCGAGACTTTCGATCCTCATCGCGGACGCGCGAGCGCGGACGTCGAACCGCCGCACTCGTCGCCGCGAGCCGCCCCCGCGGCCTATCGCTCTCATCTCGAGGACATCGCGAGCTTCTGCATCACGCGCGACGAGCCGGTGCATGCCGCCACCCTCGCGCTCTACCTGGCGGCGCTCGCCGAGAGCTGCGGCGCCGATCTTCTGCGCGTCAAAGGCATCGTCGGCATCGCCGAGACCCCCGACACGCCGGCGGTCATCCACGGCGTGCAGCACGTATATCACGCGCCCGAGTGGCTCGAGCGCTGGCCGTCACCGGATCGCCGCACGCGCATCGTCTTCATCGGCAGCCATTTGCACGAATCCTGGACGCGCACCCTGCTGGACCTGCTCGACGCCGAAGTTGCCGACGAGACCGCACGGCGAGGCTGAAGCCTCATACTGCGCAGGTTCGGTGCTTGCTTACGAGCAGCGTCGCCCTCGAAGCTTCACAGGATCGCCATGACAACAGCAAGCGCTCTCCAGCCGTCCCGATGCGGGCCGCTACAACACGGTCGAAGCCCGGTATGGGCGGGACTTTTCGGGTCGGTCCTGGCGCTCGCGTCCGCGGGCGCAGGCGCAGCCGATCCCGCTCTTGTCGACACGTCCGAGGCGCTCGGCCTCAAAGCCGCACCAGAAACCGCGGTTTACGACAAACGCGGGCAGATGCTCGCAGCCGGACTCGACGCGCCGGCACGCTACGGCGACATCCCCTCGTCGTGGCTCGCCGCGCAGAATGAGAAAGCCGGCGCCGGCACTATTTCCGCAAGCCCGTTCCGCGACTGGACCTCCGCCTCCGCACCCGGAAAAAGCTATCTCATTCCGGCGCTCGAGATCGTCGGCTTCGACACCCTGCTGAACCTCTTCAACCGCGCCTACTACGGTTGCTGCGACTACAACAGCAATCTGTCTACGATCAATCGCAACCTTCGCCACAAGTGGGTCACCGACAACGATCCGTACTCGATCAACCAGCTCGGGCACCCGTACCAGGGCTCGATGTACCACGGCTTCGCGCGCGCGTCCGGGCTCAACTTCTGGGAGTCGCTCGGTTACACCTTCGCGGGCAGCGCCTTCTGGGAGATCGCGGGCGAGAACACGCCGCCTTCGAAGAACGACCAGATCAACACCGGCATCGGCGGCGCATTCCTCGGCGAGGCGATGTATCGCATGGCCAACCTGGTGCTCGAGCACGGCGGCGGCCTCTCGCCGGGTTGGCGCGAGCTCGCCGCGGCCGCGATCTCGCCGCCGACCGGCTTCAACCGGCTGGTGTTCGACAAGCGCTTCGACGCGATCTGGTCGAGCCGCAATGCCGCGTACTACAGCCGGCTCTCGGTCGGCGCCAGCGCCACCACCCAGAACTCGCAGGGCACCTCGCAGACGATCAAGCGCAACGAAGGCATCGTCGATTTCTCGCTCGACTACGGGCTACCCGGGCAGCCGGGGTACACGTATCGGCGGCCGTTCGATTACTTCGCCTTCCAGGCGACCGCTTCGACCGCGAACGGCTTCGAGAACCTGATGACCCGCGGGCTGCTGTTCGGCACGGACTATGAAGCAGGACCGAACTACCGCGGCGTGTGGGGCCTTTACGGGAGCTACGACTATCTCGCCCCGCAACTGTTCCGTGTCTCGAGCACCGCCCTTTCGCTCGGCACGACGGCCGAGTGGCGCCTGTCGCAGAGCGTCGCTTTGCAAGGCACGATCCTCGCGGGTGCGGGCTACGCGAGCGTCGGCACGATCAACGGCCTGCGCGACACCGATTACCACAACGGCGTCGCGCCGCAGGCGCTCGCATCGTTCAGGCTCATCTTCGGCAACACCGCGTCGCTCGATTTCACCGGGCGCGAGTATTTCGTGAGCGGTATCGCCGCCGACCGCGCCGGCCGCGGCGGCCACGACAACATCGTGCGCGGCGAGACGACGCTGACGTGGCGCATCCACAAGCAGCACGCCCTCGCGGTCAAATACCTCGTCACCCGCCGCGACGCGACCTATCCGGACCTCGGCGACAGGACGCAGCGCCGCGGCACCATCGGCATCTTCTATACCCTGCTCGGCCAGGACCGGTTCGGGTCACCGGTGGATTGGAAATAACAGGCGCGCAGCGCCTGCTATTTCCGATCGGATTACGCCAAAGAGGGAAACCAAGGTTTCCCTCCTTGAACCTCCCTTCCTTGTACTAGCAGACCGTCATTCTGGACGCGCGCCAGCGCAGGTGATCCAGAATCCATTTTCGAACGGGCTAGCGACCTTCTAAGCCGCCTCGGCGAAGCGCGGCGCCGCTGACTTCAGATTGCACCGCAGGTAACCGATGCGCCCGTGCGCGATCACGCGGGCGTCGAGCAGCGCCTGCCGGAACTGCGGCGTGGTGCGGCGGCATGCCCACGCGAAATCCTCGAGCGTCGCTTCGCGCGCGATGCGCGCGGCGACCGATTTCGGCGTCGCGCGTGTCGGGCCGCCGCAGACCTGGAAGCTTTCCTCGAGCTCGGGACGACCCCAGCGGTCGAACACGACCGCGCCGTCGTGCGTGCGCGCAGTGCCGATCTCGTCGGTGATGAGGACCCCGCCGACGGTATACAGCGGCCGGTAGGCCGTGCGTGGCTCGTCGCCCGGCAGCAGCGTGAAACCGTGACCGCCCGCGAGCGGCCGGCTCACGCGATCTTCGAGCAGCTCGACTGCACGCAGCATCCACTCACGCGCCTGCCCGGTCTGGCGCGCGGTGTCGAGCCCGCTCGCACAGATCGCCGCGAGCAGCTCGCATGCATAGGCGTTGCCTTTGCCGGCGGCGTAGGTCAGCGGCGCCTTCAGCGACCGCAGATCGGCCGCGGCGCGCGCGCTGCCGCGCCCGGCGCGCAGGAGCCGCCACCGCGCCTCCTCGATGAGCCGGTCCGCG
>JAQGNC010000130.1 GCA_028292065.1 Betaproteobacteria bacterium | reverse complement strand
CTTCGCGCCATTCGGGCAAAGCCGCCACGACGACGGCGCCGAAGATGACCACCAGCCACGATAGGTAGATCCACAGCAGGAAAACCGGCACCGTCGCGAAAGCGCCGTAGACGAGCGTATACGTTGGGAAATACGAGACGTAGAGCGCGAAGCCCCGCTTCATCAGCTCGAACGCGATACCGCCGATGAGACCGCCGATGACCGCGTCGCGTGTGGCGATACGGCGGTTCGGCATGGCGATATAGAGGAGTGCCAACGCGACCGAAGTGAGCGCGACCGGAACGACGCTCAGCAGCGCCACGCTCGCCCCGGGCAAGCCTCGAACCAGACCGACCGCCTGCCCGACGAGCCACGAAGTCAGCGTAAGACTCGCGCCGATCAGCACCGGCCCGATGGTGATGAGCGTCCAGTAGACGAGCACGCGCTGGACCACCGGCCTCGAGCGCTTCACGCGCCAGATGTCGTTGAACGCGCGGTCGATCGTGAGCAGCAGCATGATCGAGGTGACCACGAGGAACGCAATCCCCACGGCGGTGAGCTTGCCCGCGTTGGTGCTGAACTGCTGCGTATACGTCGCGATCGACTCCGCGGACGCCGGCATCATGTTCTGCAGGATGAACGTCTGCAGCGCCGCGGTGAGGTCGCCGAACACCGGAAACGCCGCGATCACCGTGACCGCGACCGTGACCATGGGAACGATCGACAGCAGCGAGGTGAACGTCAGGCTCGACGCGATCTGCATGCACCGATCTTCGTTGAACCGCCGCATGATGATGCCGGCGAGGTCGATGAATCGTACGGCGCGTTTCACTGGAGTCGCATCTTTCGATTTCGCTCGTTCAGGGGCTCATATAATACCCGCCGCGAAGGAGATCCCATGAGTTGTGAAGTGCTGGTCCTGTACTACAGCCGCTTTGGTGCGGTCAGAGAGATGGCTCAGCTCGTCGCGCGCGGCGTGGGTGAGGTCCGCGGGGCCGCGGCGAAGATCCGCACCGTCCCTGCGGTGTCTGCGGTGAGCGAAGCGACAGCGCCCCCGGTGCCCGGCGACGGGCCCCCTTACGTCGAGCTCGCCGACCTGCAAAGCTGTGCGGCGCTCGCGCTCGGCTCGCCCACCCGCTTCGGGAACATGGCGGCGCCGCTCAAGCATTTTCTCGACAGCACCTCGGCGTTGTGGCTGAGCGGCGCGCTCGCCGGCAAGCCCGCCGCGGTTTTCACGTCGACTTCGACGATGCACGGCGGCCAGGAATCGACCCTGCTCTCGATGATGCTGCCGCTCTTCCACCACGGGATGCTGCTCGTCGGTCTGCCTTATACCGAGGCTGATCTCACCGCGACCGCGAGCGGCGGCACGCCTTACGGCGCGAGTCATACCGCCGGAGTCCGGAACGATCTGCCGCTGACCGAGCACGAGAAGCGCCTGTGCCTGGCACTTGGGCGCAGGCTCGCGAGGCTCGCGGTGAAGCTCGCGTGAGAGCCGCTGAACGAGTTCCCCGCACCCTGTACCTGGCTACCGTCGCGAGCCTGGTCGCACTGATCGTGTTGTGCGTCGCATGGGAGCTGTGGCTCGCGCCGCTGCGACCCGGCGGATCGTGGCTCGCGTTGAAAGTCGCGCCGCTGCTCGCCGCAGTGCCGGGTGTGTTGAAGGCGCGCCTCTACACATTGCGCTGGGCGATGATGCTCGTGCTCGCCTATTTCACCGAAGGCGTCGTGCGCGCATACGCCGAGCACGGCACCGTAGCGACACTAGCGACCATCGAGATCATCCTCTCCCTCGCCTTCTACGCCGCCGCCATCTGCTACGTCCGCGTAGTCAGAGCAGCCCCGCAGTAAAGGAAAGGAGGTCTCGGAGGGAAACCTTGGTTTCCCTCTGAGTTGTTGACGGCAGTTGTAAGGCGCGCTAGCGCGCCTTACAACTGCGGGTTCACCCGCTCGAGCTTCGACTGCAGCTTGTTCAGCGCGTCGATGTAGGCTTTGGCGGACGCGACGACGATGTCGGTGTCGGCGCCGTTGCCGTTGACGATGCGTCCGTCTTTCGACAGGCGCACGGTGACTTCACCCTGCGCGTCGGTCCCGGTGGTGATGCTGTTGACCGAGTACAGCAGGAGCTCGGCGCCGCTTTTGACCACCGTCTCTATGGCCTTGAACGACGCGTCGACCGGGCCGCTGCCGTGCGATTCGGCGTGCAGCTCGGGTCCGCCGCCCGACATGACGAGCTTCGCGAAAGGCTGCTCGCCGGTTTCCGAGTGCGCGAGTAGCGAGACCAGGCGATAGTGGTCGGTGACGATCTGGTCGTCTTCGCCTTCGGAGATGAGCGCGTGCAGGTCCTCGTCGAAGATCTCGTGCTTCTTGTCGGCGAGCGTCTTGAAGCGCTTGAACGCCGCGTTGAGCGCTTCCTCGGACTCGATGAGGATGCCGAGCTCGGCGAGCCGCGACCTGAACGCGCTGCGGCCGCTGTGCTTGCCGAGCACGAGCTTGTTGGCGTTCCAGCCGACGTCTTCGGCACGCATGATCTCGTAGGTTTCGCGGTGCTTCAGCACCCCGTCCTGGTGGATGCCGGACTCGTGGGCGAACGCGTTCGCGCCGACGATCGCCTTGTTCGGCTGCACCGGAAAACCGGTGATGCCCGAGACCAGCCGGCTCGCCGGCACGATCTGGGTCGCGTCGATCTGCGTCTCGCACGGGAACATGTCCTGGCGGGTCCTCACCGCCATCACGATCTCTTCGAGCGCGGCGTTACCCGCGCGCTCGCCCAGGCCGTTGATCGTGCACTCGACCTGTCGCGCGCCGTTGAGCACCGCCGCGAGCGAGTTCGCCACTGCAAGGCCAAGATCATTGTGGCAATGCACCGACCAGACCGCTTTGTCCGAATTCGGAATACGCTCGCGCAGGGTGCCGATGAGCCGCCC
Organism: Betaproteobacteria bacterium; assembly: GCA_028292065.1. Lineage (GTDB taxonomy): Bacteria > Pseudomonadota > Gammaproteobacteria > Burkholderiales > SG8-41 > JAQGMV01. Next base: position 182 of record JAQGNC010000130.1, on the reverse strand, counting down.
GAACGCGTCGGGAAGCGTGTAGCCGACCGTGTCCGGCACGTTGATCGTGGTCGCGCCGGCCTTGATGACCTGCTCGATGATGCGGCAGAGAAAATCGATGTCGGAGCGCCCCGCGTCTTCCGGGGAGAACTCGATATTGTCGGTGTACTGGCGCGCCCAGCCGATCGCGCGCACCGCCTGGT
>JAQGNC010000119.1 GCA_028292065.1 Betaproteobacteria bacterium | reverse complement strand
ACACTATGTGACCCCCTGACAACGCTTTTCAATCGGCGCTTTCTGGAGGAATCGATGCCTCGTGAGTGCGCTCGAGCCAGTAGGGAGAAGCTTCCACTTGCAGTGCTGATGATTGATGCTGATCACTTCAAGGCGTTCAACGATAACCATGGGCATGAAGCAGGCGATGCCGCGCTGCGACAACTTGCGCTTGTGCTAAGGGAAAACTGTCGAGCGAACGACCTTGCATGCCGCTTTGGGGGCGAGGAATTTACGGTACTTTTGCCTGCGACCGGTAGAGAAGGGGCGGAGGCGTGGGCCGCTCGTTTGCTCGATAAAGTGCGGGAAATGACCGTCAGCTTGCACGGGAAGCCCCTTCCGCGCATCACGGTTTCGATAGGCGTCGCGATTTATCCGAACGAAGGTGTTGACGCCAGCACGCTGTTGCAGGCCGCGGACCGCGCCCTCTACGAAGCCAAGGAGGCTGGACGCGATCGAGTCGTGGTGACATCACAGTTCAAAAATTAAGCGCCTTTGACCCGCAGCAGCCTGAGATTGCGCGAGAAGCTGACCGAGCGGGCCACGCGCGACAACCTCACCGGTCTTTACAACCGGCGCTACATGCAAGAATGGCTCGAGCAGGAGTTGCATCGCGGCATCACCGCACGATCGGCGTGATCATGCTCGACGTCGACCGTTTCAAGCGCGTCAACGACGATTTCGGGCATCCCGCAGGCGACAGGGTGCTGCGCGAGCTGGCCGGCGTCATCCGGCGCGTGGCGCGCAGGTCGGACGTGGCGTTGCCGCGCTGCATCCGTACGCCACCGCACATACGGTTGCGTCCAAAAAGCCGACACTCCGCCCCTAGAACGCCACGACCAGCGGCCTGAATGCGCCGGACCACCTGAGTCCACGATGCGCTGGTTGTCTTTGTCTCCCGCATTTTCGCGAAATCTCCCGCGCAATCTGCCTCTGTAAACGGCTCGCCACGACGATGCGTCGTCGGCGATGACTGCAACAACGCACTGGCTCCGCACATTCCAGACGAGCCAGACCTCCCCTGCGAGGCAGATATGACTGAACTGGTAACCGAGCCTGAAGGCCGCTCTTTGGGCGACGACGAGAGGCAGCCTGCTTCCGATGGCGTCCTGGAGTTCCGGCGTCAACGTACCCTGCTCAAGACGGGCGCACTGCAGGACGCGATTTTCAACAGCGCCTACTTCTCGAGCATCGCGACCGATGAGAAGGGCGTCATTCAGATCTTCAACGTCGGCGCCGAACGCATGCTCGGCTATGCGGCGGCCGACGTCGTCAATCAGATCACGCCTGCCGATTTTTCCGATCCACAGGAATTGATCGCGCGGGCAGCGGCCCTGAGCATCGAATTCGATACGCCGATCATGCCGGGGTTCGAGGCCCTGGTGTTCAAGGCTTCGCGGGGTATCGAAGATATCTACGAACTGACCAAGATCCGCAAGGACGGCAGCCGTTTCCCGGCGATCGTCTCGGTCACGTCGCTGCGCGACGAGCAGGACGCGATCATCGGCTATCTGCTGATCGGCACCGATAACACCGCGCGCAAACAGGCGGAGGAGGCCCTCCTCAAGGCGGGAGCCCTGCAGCGGGCGATTTTCAACAGCGCCAACTTCTCGAGTATCGCCACCGACGCGAGCGGCGTCATTCAGATATTCAACGTCGGCGCCGAGCGCATGCTGGGTTACACCGCGGCCGAAGTGATGAACAAGATCACTCCGGCGGAGATTTCCGATCCGCAGGAAGTCATCGCGCGGGCCCGCGAGCTGAGCTTCGAGCTTGCGACCGCCATCGCGCCGGGTTTCGAGGCGCTGGTATTCAAGGCGTCGCGCGGTATCGAAGACATCTACGAGCTGACCTACATCCGCAAGGACGGCAGCCGCTTCCCCGCGATCGTCTCGGTCACCGCGCTGCGCGACCCGCAGGAGAACATCATCGGGTATCTGCTGATCGGGACCGACAATACCGCCCGCAAACAGATCGAAGCGGACCGCGCGCTGCTGGACCAGCGTCTGCGCGATCAGCAGTTCTACACACGCTCACTGATCGAGTCGAACATCGACGCGCTCATGACGACCGACCCGCAGGGGATCATTTCCGACGTGAACCAGCAGATGATCGCGCTCACCGGGCGCACCCGCGACGAGCTCATCGGCGCGCCATGCCGCAATTTCTTCACCGATCCCGCGCGCGCCGACGCCGCGATCAAGCGTGTCCTCACGGAGAACAAGGTGAGCAATTACGAGCTCACTGTCCGCGCACTGGACGGCGTCGAGACAGTGGTGTCGTACAACGCCGCGACGTTCCACGACCGCGATCGCAAGCTGAAAGGAGTATTCGCCGCAGCCCGCGACGTAACCGAGCGCCAGCGCTTCGAGCGCGCCTTGCAGGAGAAAAACGAGCTCGAGCACGCGAGCCGGATGAAATCGGAGTTCCTGGCGACCATGTCGCACGAGCTGCGCACGCCGCTCAACGCCATTATCGGATTTTCGGAAGCGCTCAGGGACGGCCTCGTCGGCGACATCAGCGACATCCAGCGCGAGTACATGGGCGACATCTTCAACAGCGGTCAGCACCTGCTGTCCCTGATCAACGACATCCTCGATCTGTCGAAGGTCGAGGCCGGCATGATGACGCTCGATCTGGAACCGGTCGACGTGAGCACGATGCTCTCGAACAGCCTGTCTATCGTCAGGGAAAAGGCGGCGGCCCGGCGCATCAGCGTCGAGTTGAAAACAGGCGAGGAACTCGGCGTGCCCCACCTCGACATGCGCAAGACCAAGCAGATCGTCTACAACCTGCTTTCGAATGCAGTGAAGTTCAGCGACGACGGCGGTCGCGTGACCCTGCACGCGAGGCGCGTACCACGCAGCGCCGTCGGCACCTTCGCGGGCGTCTGGCCGACGCATGCGTTTCCTCTCGCGGACAACGAGTATGCCGAATTTCTCGAGATCTGCGTAGCCGACGGCGGCGTCGGCCTTTCCAGGGAAAACATGCTGAAACTGTTTCAGGCCTTCACCCAGATCGATACCAGCCTCGCGCGCAAGTTCGAGGGGACCGGTCTCGGGCTCGCGATGGTCAAGCAGCTCGCCGAGCTGCACGGCGGCACTGTCGCGGTGGCGAGCGCCGAGGGCGAGGGCGCATGTTTCGCTGCATGGTTGCCGCTTCGAAACGCCGCTCAGGCCGCTTCCGCTCAGCCCTCCGGCTTCGTGACACAACGCGGGGAGCGCATTGCGCTGGTGATCGTGTACGACGATCGGATGGCCGGCCTGGTTGGCGCGGTCCTCGAGGAAGAGGGTTTCAGCGTATTACGCGCTGCCACTGCGGAGGCCGCTCTGCAGCTGGCGCCGGATCACCCCTTGAGCCTGATCACTCTGGATCTCGACTTGCCTCACGGCGCAGGCCCGACCTTTCTGCAGCGGATTCGCGAAATCGGCACCCTGGCTCACGTGCCGATCGTGATGCTCGCCGGCCCTGACGACAGCAATATGGCGCTCACCGGCGGAGCCTACGCCGTACTGCAGAAACCGATCAGCCGTGCCCACTTGAAAGCTTCTCTGAGCGAGCTGGGGCTGAATCCAGCCGAGCGACAAACCCACACGATACTGGTCGTCGACGACGATCCCGATGCAGTCGAAGTGATCGCGACGTTCCTGCCAGCTCCGGATTACGCGGTCGTTCGCGCCTATGGCGGCAGGGAAGCGATCGCGCTGGCTCGGCGCGTTCGGCCGGATTTGATCCTGCTCGATTTGATGATGCCCGAAGTGAACGGGTTCGATGTCGTCGAAGCGCTGCAGCGCGATCGCGATACCGAATGTATCCCGATCCTGGTCGTGACCGCCAAGAACATTACAGCGCAGGACCGCGCGGATCTCAGCGGCAATCCGGGCAGCGTCATTCATATCGTCAAAAAGGCGGGCTTCGACCGTCTCGCCTTCCTCGGCGAGGTCAGGCGGGCATTGCTGCCGCAGCAGAAGGTGGAATCAGATGGCTAGAGTACTCGTCATTGAAGACAACGCAGCCAATATGAAGCTGGCGTGTCTTCTGCTGCGCAGCGCCGGACACACGGCGCTGTGCGCCATCGACGCCGAATCCGGCGTGACGCTTGCGCGCGCCGAACGACCCGATCTCATCCTGATGGACCTCCAGCTTCCTGGCATGGATGGGCTTGCGGCGACAGCCCTGCTGAAACTCGACGCCGCGACCGCCGCCATGCCGGTGATCGCCTTGACCGCCATGGCGATGAAAATGGACCGCGAGAAAAGCCAGCTCGCGGGCTGCGATGCGTATATCGCAAAGCCGCTGCGCTACAAGGAACTGTACGCCGCGATCGACAGCCTCCTGGCCAAGGCGCGCTCATGAGCGCGTTCTGGAAGGACGGCTCAGCGTCGGGCAACGCGGGTGCGGCCACGATCCTCATCGTCGACGACGAAGTCCGGAACCGCAAGCTGCTCGAAGTGCTGCTTCGGCATGAAGGCTATCTCACGCTGCGCGCCTCCAACGGGGAAGAGGCGCTGGCCGCGGTTGCGCAGTACACACCGGACCTGATCCTGCTCGACGTCGTGATGCCCGGCATGGACGGATACGAGGTCGCGAGGATTCTGAAACACGACCCCGCCACCGTGAACATACCCATCATCATGGTGACCGCGAGAGGCGACCACAGCGCGCGCCTCGCCGGTCTCGATGCCGGCGCGGAAGAGTTCCTGACGAAACCCGTCGAGCGGGCGGAATTATGGCTGAGAGTGCGCAATCTGCTGCGTCTGAAGAGCTATGGCGACTTTCTCCAGGACCATAAGCTGGTCCTCGAGCAAAATGTTCAGGAGCGAACTGCAAGTCTCGCGGCGAGCGAGTTGCGCTTCCGGCAGATGGCCGAAAACATCCGGGAGGTCTTTTGGCTTACCGACCCCACCAAGAATCAGATTCTTTACGTCAGCCCGGCGTACGAGGAGATCTGGGGCCGAAGCTGTGAATCGCTCTACGCTTCGCCGCGCGAGTGGATCAATGCCGTCCATCCCGAGGATCTCGAGCGCGTGCTCGAAGCGGCGCAAACCGGGCAAGCCACCGGCAACTACGCCGAGGAATACCGCATCGTTCGGCCCGACGGCGCGGTCCGATGGATACGCGACCGCGCCTTCCCGGTATTTCGCGATGACGGCGAGGTCTATCGCATCGCCGGCCTCGCTGCGGACATCACGCAGAGTCGGAAGGCCGCGGACGATCTGCGCGAGAGCGAGCGGCGTTTCAGTACCCTGCTCGGGAATGTGGA